>CAZBNY010000076.1:0-8651 GCA_964493235.1 uncultured Lachnospiraceae bacterium | reverse complement strand
TATTACGAGGTGGGCCTGTTCAAATCCCTCCTTCTCCGTATAAAAAAGGACATCACATATGTCCTTTTTTTATGTCCTATAAATGAACCCGAGCGCCGCGCGGCGCGGGACTTGAGCCCGACCGCTGCCGGTGGCAGATAAAGGAAGGGCGAAAGTGCGAGTAATAGGAAGCATATGCGATCGTCAGTGAGTAATATGCGACCTTATTACGAGGTGGGCCTGTTCAAATCCCTCCTTCTCCGTATAAAAAAGGACATCATATATGTCCTCAGATTACTGACAAACCCGCCATAAGGCGGGTTTTGTCAGTAATCTGAAGCCGGACATAAAATCCGGCTTTATCTTTTTCATAATATAATTAGGAACATACCCGGTCAGCGCTTACTCATTACATCTAAGCACATCTCCGTAGAACTGATCCATCTCCTCCTTAGTAGGGAAAATAGCCACATACATCTGGTTCCCCATAGCTCCGGAAAGAACATCGGGTATACGTTCAACCATCTTCATCTGAGAGCCGTATTTAGCCATAATATCATCATGGCTAAGAGCAAAATTCTTGCCGTCTCTCAGGCCCGCAAAGGCACAGAAAGAATGCTCTCCCTCGGGAATATCCGTATGATCGAAGGCTATCATGTCAGCCCATATCTTATATACATTGGTGCTGTGGGCAAAGTTGATCATATCGGGAGTAAATCCGCCGCATGGACGCATATTTACCTCAAGTGCCACAACGTCGCCCTTCTTGCCCATGCCCTCCTGATCCTCTGTCAGCCTGAAAAACTCAAAATGAACAAAGCGGCTCTTGACGCCAAAGCTCTTGACCGTCGCTCTTCCCGCCGAGCGTGTATCCTCGGGAAGGTCACGCACAATATAATAAATGGAGTTGTCACTGTTATTGACTATATCCATAATTGACATGGGAGTTACATTACCTGTCTCAAAAATCGGCTCTCCGTTGGAATCAATAATAGCGTCATAGGAATTGACCTCGGCATGGATAAATTCCTCCATAATATAAGGAACATCAGCAGGGCGCGCGTCTAAAAACGCCTTCAGCTCCTCATCACTGTTCAGCTTGTGTGTATCTGATGCGCCTACGCCGTTGTCGGGCTTAACTACAACCGGATATCCAACCTGACTGATAAACGCCAGACAGCCGTCCATATCGTCCACAATATGATAGCGAGCTACCGGAATACCCGCCTTTGTATAGAACTCCTTCATCTTTGATTTGTACTTGATACGTGGAATGTCCTCGGTCTGGAAACCGCTTGTAATATGGAAATCAGTACGGAGCCTTGCGTCACGCTCCAGCCAATATTCATTGTTGGACTCCAGCCAGTCAATGCGTCCATACTTGTGAATAAAGAATGCCACGGCGCGGTATACCTCGTCATAATTTTCCAGACTGCCGACCTTATAGTATTCGTTCAGGCTGTTTTTTAAATTGCCGGTAAGCTCGTCATATGGCTGGTCGCCGATGCCCAGCACATTCAAGCCGTTCTCCTTTAACTCACGGCAGAACTGCCAGTAGTTAGTCGGAAAGTTTGGGGAAATGAATATTACGTTTTTCATTATGTGTTCCTGCTTTCTATTTCTTTTATATGACCGTTTTGATTTTGCCTCATTGGCTCGGTCATTTAATTATCCAAGTAAATAGGGGACGAAATACGCCACCTGCTTATGCCACCAGGGCCAGTCATGGTTAACGTCCCAGCCCCAGAAATCTACCCAAAGGTTTATTCCTTTTTCCTGGCAGATCTCCTGTATACGTCTTGTTGTGTCCGGCTGCTCCCATGCTCCCTGACCGACGCATATAACTCCCCTATGGCGGTTATACTCCTCTATGAACGGGTGGTCAGATGGCATATTGGCAAGATAGTGGACAGGCGAATTAGCATACACAACATCGTCCATATATCCGTCAAAGCCATAGTCCGCCGTATATATACCGCTTAAGGCAAGAAGTCCGTCAAACAAGTCCGGACGGCGGAAATAAAGATTAGCCGCATGAGTAGCGCCAAGACTGCAGCCAAAGACGATAACTCCCGGATAGCCGTCCCAACCGTTACGCTCATTTACCATAGCGCGCATAAACGGAACCATCTCATCGGTTATAAAGCTTATCCACTGTTCATACCGTCTTGCTCTCCAATATGGATCGCCGCCTTTATTCGACCATGTTTCCGCGTCGATTGTATCGATAGAAAATACCATTACCTGTCCCGACTCGATCCAGGGCGCCCATGTGTCTGTCATATTAAAATTCTCAAAATCAAAAAAACGCCCGTCCTGGCACGGAATAAAAAGCACCGGCCTGCCCGCGTGGCCATATACCTTGCACTCCATGTCCTTTCCAAGACAGTGGCTGTACTGCTTAAAATACTGTGTTTCCATAATGTTTGCTCCTTAAGTTTATTACACTGCCCTTTTACACTGTACTGTGTAAAAGTCAATGGCAAACTCCGCCTCTATCTGCCTTTCAGCAGATATTTACGGGTATTTTTTAATCCTCTAAGCCATATAACAAAATGTCCATAAAAATCGGGACCTGACGCTCCCATGTAGCCTCATCATGGTCGCCGTTTGGTACTATCCGGCTTGTAACATTTATCCCGCGTTCCAAAAGGATCTGTATAGCGGCCGAAAACTGCGACGCCATATTCTGATGAAATGACAGCTCATTTGAGCCGTAATCCATATAAATAACCGTGTCATCTCCGACAGGCGCGTTTCGCAGCATATTTTTAATACGCTTTGTCGCGAACCATATAGAAGGCGACAGTGCGGCGCAGCGTGAAAATACATGATTATATTCCATGACGGCGTAAAGACTCATCAATCCTCCCATAGAGCTACCCGCTATAAATGTATGCTCTCTGTCAGGGATAGTAGGAAAATTCTCATCGATCTCCGGCTTAAAGACATTTACAAACCAATCCATAGTTTTCCTGCCACGGCCCCTGATATTTCCAAGCTCCGGCACACGGCAGCTAAACGGTGAATACTCGGAAAGCCGGCCGTTGTTGGAGTCGTGGTTGCATTCCACGGCGGCAATTATTATCTGTGTCTGGGTGTAATCCATATAGTCCAGCATTCCCCAGCTTTTTCCGTATGTAGCGTCCTCGTCAAAAAATACGTTGTGTCCGTCAAACATATATAAGACCGGATAACGCAGTGACTGATCCTCATTCCAGGAATCAGGAACATAAACGTAAGCGCGTCTTGGTTCGTCACCGGTCAGCTCCGGAATAGTAAGAATATGTGTTTCAATCATTGCAGAGTCCTTCTTAGATAGAGTTTATTCTCCCGCTTAATAAAGCGGGGCAGATCGATACTGACAGTATAGCATAGCATCTTGAAAAAAGCAATCAAAGAACGTGGAATTGGCCGGAAGACATCTTTTAATTTGGTTTTCCGCCGAAACGTAACCTTCTTCTTGACTTCTCCGGAACAAAAAAATATAATCATATAAAAATAATAGGATTTTCTAAACAGACAGGTGAAATTTATGACACTAACACAGCTTAAATACGCAATTGCGCTTTCGGACGCCAAATCCATAAATGAGGCGGCCCACAATCTTTTTATATCACAGCCGAGCCTTTCGACCTCTATCAGAAATTTGGAGGAGGAGATAGGCATAGAGATCTTCGCAAAAACTAAAAGAGGAATAATGATAACTCCAGAAGGCGATGAATTCATCGGATACGCCAGACAGGTGGTCGAGCAGTATACACTTATTGAGTCCAGATATATCGAAAAACGCAACCTTAAAAAGAAATTCAGCGTTTCCATGCAGCACTATACATTTGCGGTGAACGCCTTTGTCAAGACCGTTGAAAAATTTGGCATGGACGAATATGAATTTGCTGTACGCGAAACAAGGACATACGACGTGCTTCAGGACGTATACACCATGAAAAGCGAGCTTGGGATAATTTTTATCAATGATTTTAACCGGAATGTCATGCAGAAATTTTTCAACGACTTTAATCTTGAGTTTCATGAAATACTTACCTGCGGCATATATGTTTATTTATGGAAGGATCACCCTTTAGCCGGCAAAGATGAAATAAGCATCGAGGAGCTTCAGGAATATCCATGTCTTTCCTTTGACCAGGGCACATATAATTCATTTTATTTTGCCGAGGAGGTTCTCAGCACCTATGACTATAAACGAACGATAAAGGCCAATGATCGCGCCACCATGCTCAACCTGATGGTCGGGCTCAACGCCTATATTCTTTGCAGCGGCATCATATGTGAGGAGCTGAACGGGCCTGACTACCGAGTTGTCAACCTCAAATCCGATGAAAAGATGATAATAGGATACATATCCAGAAAGGGAGTGCCTGTCAGCAGAATTGGAAGGGTATACCTTGAGGAGCTGACAAAGTACAAAAAATATACCCTATAGATTTTAGCTATCACCGGCAAGAGAAAATATTTATTTGACAAATACCCAGTAAAATAGTATACTTTCATCATTATTAAGAAAGGAGCCAAACGGATATGAAAACAACAATGTGTAAAATGAATATATGCTGCTGTATGATCATGTGTACCAACAAAAATAAACATGATTTATTTGACGTGTGTTTAATTATCTGATTGGATTTCATCACAGACTTCAGGCAGGTATCCGAAATTACATACGGATACCTGTTTTTTTATATGAAACCAATTATATTAAATTCTTTAAATGTATAAAGGAGGAAATTTATATGAGTAAAATTAAAGAAAGTTCACTGGAATTGATCGGAAAAACACCTATCTTAAGGCTTAACCGTTACAGCGAGAAAAGCGGTATTAAAAACGCCGATATTCTGGCAAAACTCGAATATCTTAATCCCGCGGGCTCCGTAAAGGACCGTATAGCCCTCGCAATGATAGAGGACGCCGAAAATAAGGGTACCCTCAAGCCCGGCGCTACGATTATTGAGCCTACGTCGGGAAACACAGGTATCGGTCTTGCGGCAGTAGCGGCGGCCAAGGGATATAAAGCAGTGTTTACCCTTCCCGAAACCATGAGCGTCGAGAGAAGAACTATCCTTAAGGCATACGGCGCCGAGCTTGTGCTTACGGACGGAGCAAAGGGCATGAAGGGAGCCATCGATAAGGCGCAGGAGCTTAACGAAAGTACCCCCGGCTCAATAATCCTCGGACAGTTCGTAAACCCCGCAAACCCTGAGATCCACAGACTTACAACAGGCCCTGAGATCTGGGAGCAGACGGACGGCAAGATCGACATCTTTGTAGCTGGCGTCGGCACAGGCGGAACGCTTACCGGTGTTGGCGAATATCTCAAGGCACAGAACCCCGACATAAAGATAATAGCCGTTGAGCCGGCAGACAGCCCCGTTTTGTCAGAGGGCAGGTCCGGAGCGCATAAGATCCAGGGAATAGGCCCCGGCTTCGTACCTGATGTTCTCAACACAAAGATCTATGACGAGATAATCAAGATCGAAAACGACGATGCCTTTGAGGAGGGCAGAGTATTCGCTAAGAGCGAGGGCATACTTGTAGGAATTTCATCGGGAGCAGCTCTTAAGGCAGGAAAAATACTTGCCGAAAGAGAGGAAAACAAGGGCAAGACAATAGTTGTTCTTCTTCCCGACTCAGGAGACAGATACTTATCAACACCTCTTTTCAGCGAGAATTGAGAAACCAGCTATAAAAAGAAGGTGGTTTATATGGGAAGCGCTTCAAAGGAAAGCCTTAAAGAACAGATAGAAAAAATAGGGGACGAGTACTTTTCCATTAAGTATGGAACGCTGAACATAGTTGTTCAGGACGGGGTGATAGTACAAGTAGAAAAAAATGAAAAATTTAGGTTTAAATGAATATTAGCTGACCTAAAAAATAGGAGGCCGCAATTCCGAATTATCGAAGTGCGGCCTCTTTTTATACCCAAAAACAAAGACTGGAGGCAAACATGGTAGAAAAAAATGAAAATAGGCAAGTTTTTTCATGTACCGACTGTGGTGTTTTAGCCTGTAAAAACAGGAACCGCTCATATCCTGAGTTTTGTCTTACGGCGGGGCTGACAGAAGATGAGGAAAAGGAAGTAAGAAAACTTTATGAGAACAGAACCAATAAAAAAATAGCTGTAGTTTCGGCCGAAGTCGAAGGCGGCTTCTACGGAAGATACACAAGGGTTGACGAAATAATAGAGTTTGCAAAACGCATGGGTTATAAAAAAATAGGAATAGCCACCTGCGTCGGCCTTATCGAAGAAAGCAGGATATTTGCCAAAATACTAAAAAAGAACGGTTTTGAGGTCTACAGCGCCGCCTGCAAAGTTGGCTCCTTCAAAAAGACCGATTTGGGACTTGATGAAAAATATACCTGCGTTACTGGTAACGTCATGTGTAACCCAATTCTACAGGCTAAACTTTTAAACAAAGCTAAAACTGACCTTAATGTAGTTGTCGGGCTATGTGTAGGCCATGACAGCCTATTCTATAAATATTCAAAAGCGATAACAACAACACTTGTAACAAAGGATAGGGTGCTGGCCCACAATCCTGTCGGGGCCCTGTATCAGTCAAGAGCCTACTACAAAAGACTTTTAGATGATTAAGAAAAAGAAAGAGGGAATGTATATGTCAATAGAAAGAGATCAGAAAGCAATCGTTAGCAGAATTACCGAACAGCTTGAGAAAAATAATTTGGACGCGGCTATCTTCACATCGGGCGACGCTGTTTTTTACTCAACGGGATATGCACCCAGATCACTATATAAGGGTGTAAAGCTCGGTGCGGCTGTATCGATCGTAACAAAGGACGGAAATACGGGCCTTGTTGTCAGCGAGTTTGACAAACGCGCGGCAGAGCTGGCCGTAAAGGAGGTTGAAATCATTTCTTATCCCACATGGATATATATCGCGGACTATGCTACAGATAAGGAAAAGGACGTTCAGCCCGACCTTAATAAGACTTACAGGCTTGCTTTAGACTTTCTTCCCGAAAACAAAGACGGCTTAAAAGTTGGTATTCAGAGAAACAATATCACACATGACGCTTGGCTGTTCCTTTCCGAAAAGCTCGGAGAGAATAATCTCATTGACGTAACAAACGCACTTAATGAGGCAAGAACGATAAAGACCCCTTGGGAAATAGAGCTTTTGAGAAAAGCGGCGCATTACAGTGAGCTTACGATGAACCTTGTCGCCAAGCAGACCGTGCCCGGCATGACAGAGGCGGAAGTAGTCAATCTTTTCAACAAAATAGGCTACTCATGGTCGGAGGACGTTATATCCGTTTCAAACGCCCATACTCTCGGCGAGAACTTTACTCCATCGTATATTCCTCCTCACACAAGGCTCAATAGAGGCGACATCGTAAGATTGGACGGCGGCCCCAACATAAGCGGCTACAACTCAGACCTGGCAAGAACCTTCGCTGTCGGCAATGCTACCCTTAAGAGCAGGGAAGAGCTTTACGCTCATCTTTGGGCAGGCTATGAATTCGCTATAAGCAACATCGGACCAGGTGTGAAATTCAGTGATATTTTCAACGGTATCCATGATGTATTGAAAAAGAGAGGATTCAACGGGTACATAAGAGGGCATCAGGGACACTCCCTCGGCTGCGGCTTCGGCGAGGAATATCCTTTCATCGCCCCCGGTGAGCATAGAGTATTTGAACCCGGCATGGTCATAAATATTGAGCTTCCTTACTACAGCTCATTCAATCAGACATACAATATCGAGGATACCTTCCTCGTTACCGAAACGGGAATCGAGCTGTTCACAAAGGCAAGCCCCAGCCTTTACGTATAAGGAGTTAATATGGGAAAGTACAATTTTGACGAGATAATAGAAAGAAGAGGAACAAACTCCAGTAAGTGGGACAGCTTTGAAAACCGCTTCCCTGACTACGATGTCAGCGGAGCCATCCCCATGTGGGTTGCAGATATGGATTTCCGCTCCCCAAAGGAAGTCATAGATGCCATAGTAGAAAAGGCAAGGTTTGGAATTTACGGCTATCCATGCCCTAAAGAAAAAAGCTTTGATGATGCTGTATCAGGCTGGTTAAAAAGACGACATGGATGGGAAATAGAAAATAGTTGGATAACTGCCACACAGGGCGTTGTTCCCGCTGTGACCTATGCGGTTCAGGCCTTCACAAATGAAGGTGACGGTGTACTGATACAGACACCGGTATACTACCCATTTAAAGACAGGTGCATAAAGTTCAATAACAGAAGGACTGTCGAAAGTCCTTTGATACTTAAAGACGGAAGGTATGAGATAGACTTTGACGACTTTGAGAAAAAAGCCGCTGATAAAAATACAAAGCTCTTTATACTTTGCAGTCCTCACAATCCTGTCGGCAGAGTATGGACAAAGGAAGAGCTTGAGAAAATAGCCGAAATATGCGAAAGACACAATGTCCTTGTTTTCTCAGACGAAATACATTCCGATCTCATAATGCCCGGCCACAAGCATATTCCCTTTGGAACAGTTGCCAAAAGGCCGTTTATAGCGGCATATGCCGCCAGCAAAACATTTAATTTAGCTGGACTTAAGACATCGGCAATAGTCATTCCCGATTGGAAAACAAGATCAGATTATACAAGGCAGATCAAAAAAAACGAGGCAGGCGGACTGAATATGTTCGGAACCATAGCCTTGGAGGCC
>CAZBNY010000075.1:0-8791 GCA_964493235.1 uncultured Lachnospiraceae bacterium | reverse complement strand
AGCTTCTCCCATACTTCTCTGGGGAATCTTTCTTCTTCATCAATTTCCTGCATTATAGGCTTGATTTCGTTCTCTACGAACTCTCTTACCATTTGTCTGAATAACAGGTGTTCTTTTGATAACGTAAAATCCATTAATACTTCCTCCTTTATTTTGTAAGAAATCCACTGCACCAAAAACTTTGATGTTATAAATCAAGCGGAACATAATTTCCCCGACCGCGACAGATGCTCCGCCAAATTTCGACAATTGAACCACTAAAAGCGCATAATCACTCATTATCATTAATACTGCTTATAAACATATATTAAACTAACGTTAATTCTCTGTCAATGTCCTTGTTATACAAAAATCAAGGCTATGTATCTACATAAATACATTATGTTCTAAGATGTTTTATGCACTTAGTATATTATTTATGAATTTTTACTCAAAGCACCGTGCAATTCAGACATAAATATTTTTTGCAATAAATTTATTTGTCAATCGTTATATTAATTTTGCTGTATAGAGCTTTTTATATGTCAATCGGCCATTGACTCTTTTACTCTCCATTAAACATATCTCATTGACGGTCATCGGGTCAAAGTTCGGCTTAAATTTATCAATCAATACCTTTTTGTTATAAAACGGTTCGGCCTCCCGTGCTATAGTTATATGAGGGGTAAAGGCAGTTCTTTCCCTTTTAAATCCCTGTTTTCCGAGGTTTTTCTCCAAGGTCTCATAAAGCCTTGTAAGCTCACGGCTTTTCTCGATGCCTATCCAAAGTATACATTTATTTCCCCTGTCAAAATATCCGGTCTTTTCAAAGCTGATCGCAAATTTTCTGTTCGCAGCGGCGGTTTCCTCCATTGCCGCCTCGGCCGCGGCACAATCTTCGGCGGTAATTTCACCCAAAAAGTGCAGTGTTAAATGAAGATTTTCTCCAAAAGTGAAATTCCCACGCTTACAATCGGCCTTTATTTCATTTTGCAGATTTGTAATATTACTTTTTGTCGTATTGTCAAAATCAACAGCTATAAATGTTCTCATAAAATTCTCCTTAATATATAAAAGACTGTATCCGTGTTGGATACAGTCCTATTATACATGATTTATTATTTATTTACTACTTTTAAAACTGTCTCAACTACATTATCAACAGTAAATCCGAATTTTTCAAAAAGCTTTCCGGCCGGCGCAGACGCTCCATAGCCCTTCATCGAGATGACCGCTCCGTCAAGGCCTACATATTTGTACCAGCCAAAGTCTCCGGCGGCCTCAACGGCTACTCTGTTCCTTACAGCCGAAGGGATCACGCTTTCCTTATATTTATCCGTCTGCTCCTCGAAGATCTCCCACGAAGGCATACTTATAACTCTGGCATCGATACCCTTCTCCTGAAGAACATCCCATGCATTATATATAAGCTCGACCTCCGAGCCTGTAGCCATAAGCAGTACATCGGGAACCTTTTTCTTACTGTCTCTCAGGATATAGGCGCCCTTAAGAGCGTTTTTGCCCGTTCCGTCGAGAAGCGGAAGGTTCTGTCTGGAAAGAACGATACCTGTGGGACTGCTTGTTCTTGTAAGAGCGCTGTACCATGCCGCCGCTGTTTCTCTTGAGTCACAGGGGCGAATGACCGTATAGTTAGGCATACTTCTTAAAGCGGCAAGATGCTCTATCGGCTGATGCGTAGGGCCGTCCTCGCCGACGCCGATGCTGTCATGCGTAAATATGCTTATTACGGGAAGTCCCATAATAGCCGACATTCTGAGTCCCGCCTTCATATAGTCGCTGAATACGAAGAATCCGGCTATATAAGGTCTAAGACCGCCGTGGAGATACATACCTCCGGCGATGACCGTCATCGCGAATTCTCTGATCCCGAAATGAAGGTTTGAGCCTGTTCTGTTTTCAGGGGAGTAGTATTCCCTGTCCTTCATAACGCTCTTGTTTGAAGGAGCCAGGTCAGCCGAACCTCCGATAAGGTTAGGAACGACCTTTGACAGCTTGTTAAGCACCTTTTCAGATGATGCCCTTGTCGCTGTTGTTCCCTCATATGTCCAGTAATCCTCATTCTTAAGAAGATCAACGGGAAGCTTCTTGCTGTGCCATACCTTCCATTCAGCCGCAAGCTCGGGATATTCCTTGCCATAGGCCGTAAAGAGCTTTTTCCATGCCTTTTCGGCCTTAGCGCCTTCAGCGTTTATGGCCTCGATATGCTCCTTGACCTGCTTGGGAACATAGAAGTCCTTCTTGTATTTCCAGCCGAGGTTTTCCTTAGCGAGAGCGATCTCCTCGTCTCCGAGAGGCTCGCCGTGGGCCGAAGCCTTGCCCTGCTTATTGGGAGCGCCATAACCGATCTGTGTTTTGACTCTGATTATCGAAGGCTTTCCTGTCTCAGCCTTCGCCTCTTTAATAGCGGCGTCAATGGCGTCTATATCGTTTCCGTCCTCTACGGTTATTGTCTGCCAGCCATATGCCTCAAAGCGCTTGATAACGTCCTCGTCAAAGGAGGTCTTTGTATCGCCCTCGATCGTTATATTGTTGCAGTCGTATAAAAGCACAAGCTTACCAAGCTTTAATGTTCCCGCAAGTGACGCGGCCTCTGAGGAAACGCCCTCCATAAGGCAGCCGTCGCCGCAGAGCGCGTATGTGTAATGGTCAACTACGTCATATCCGGGTCTGTTGAAATGCGCAGCGAGATAGCTTTCAGCCAGTGCCATACCTACAGCACAGGCAATTCCCTGTCCAAGGGGGCCTGACGCCGACTCTATGCCGCGGTCAAGGTCATACTCGGGATGTCCGGGAGTGATACTGTCAAGCTGGCGGAAATTCTTAAGATCGTTGATCGTTATATTGTATCCGAACACATGAAGAAGTGAGTATAACAGCGCCGAGCCGTGGCCCGCCGAAAGTACGAATCTGTCTCTGTCAGCCCATTTGGGGTCAGCGGGATTCATCTTCATGTTCTTTGCCCAAAGAGTGTAAGCAGCCGGAGCGGCTCCCATAGGAAGGCCCGGGTGTCCGCTGTTAGCCTTCTGAATAGCCTCTACGGACAGAAATCTTAAGGTGTTTACGCTTAACTGGTCGATATTCATATGATCACTCCTCCAAAATTATTTTTTAGGTACGCCCTCCCAGTCCTTAAGGAATCTTTCAATTCCTATGTCTGTGAGGGGGTGCTTTGTCATCTGAACGATTACGTTATAAGGTACTGTCGCTATATCGCAGCCGATACGCGCCGCATGGGTCACGTGAAGAGGATTCCTTATGCTTGCCGCGATGATCTGTGTCTCAATGCCATGAGTCCGGAAGATGTCAACTATCTCCTCAATAAGAGACATTCCGTCGTTTCCTACGTCATCTACCCTGCCGATGAAGGGGCTTACATATGTCGCGCCTGCCCTTGCCGCAAGGAGTGCCTGAGCCGCGGAGAAAATAAGCGTTACATTTGTTTTTACACCCTCGGCGCTGAGAATTTTTACAGCCTTAAGTCCCTCAAGAGTCATAGGAATTTTGATAACTATATTTTCATGGATCTTTACAAGCTCTCTGGCCTCTTTTACCATTCCCTCATGCTCAAGGCTGATGACCTCGGCGCTGATAGGGCCGTCTACGATAGTAGTGATCTCCTTTACGACCTCAACAAAGTCTCTGCCCTCCTTGGCAATAAGAGAAGGGTTTGTAGTAACTCCGCAGATCACTCCAAGCTCATTAGCCTCCCTGATCTGGTCAACATTTGCGGTATCAATAAATAATTTCATAAATATATCCTCCTGTTTCATAATCCACTTTGGATTGAAATATTGTTCATATACAATTATTTTAAATCACGCCGCTGTATAAATCAATGAAAACTTAATAAAAAAGACATCTCACAATTTAATATTGTGAAATGTCAATCTTATTATTCGTATCGTTATCTTATCTGGAATACCGTTCTTGGCGCGTCGTCAGCAAGTATGTCTGAAATACGGTATTTGAATTAGCTGTAATTACTGTTGTCCCCTGTCTTATGGGGTCCTTAATGAACTCCAGCTTAGTCTTGGCTCCGCCTGCCCCTACTCTGCTTGCTCCCACACAATGCATCTGAAGCTCGTCAATCGCTTCTATTACCTCGTCTACGTTCTTTCCCTCGACCTTATCAACACGTGTTGACGGGTCGTTAGGGTCAAGATATATTCCATCGACCGACGTCAGAAGAAGCAGGTACCTCGGGTGGACAAGCGTAGCTATTACAGCCGCCGTCTCGTCGTTGTCTATACACTCAACGACCCTCTCAAGCCCGCTGTTTTTAAGCTGCTCCAGCTCCCAACGGCGGTTTTCCTCAAAGCTGACAGTATCGTTATAGTTTACGATAGGCACAGCTCCCTCTTTACCGCACCTTACAAGGAAGTTATATATGTGATTTCTCTTTTCGGGATCATTAAAATGCGTATGCTCAACCAAAAGCTGGCGCACGGAATATTTTGACGGTATATAGCGGCGGTACTCCTGCATAAGGATCGCCTGTCCCTGTGAAGCGTAGTCCGTCATCACGTCGTTTTTTGTACCCGTAAGCTCCATACCGGTTCTTTTTATGTAATCAAGGCGGCCTATCTCAACAGCTCCCGAGCTTATCCAGATAGTCCCCGGTCTAAGCTCGCTGCCTATGCGGCTGAACACGTTATAATCTATATCATGTTCCTCCTCGCGTATCAGTGCCATTGAGCCGATTTTTCCGACCAATTCGGTATCGTATTTCATAATGAAGGTTCCTCCGTTAGAAAAATTATATCTTTAAGCTATTATACCATGCTTTTCGCAAAATTCTACATTTATGTACAAACTTTGCCGCATTTATCCCGCAAAAAGTTTCACTCAGTCACTATAATATGTTAGAATAAAGTAAAACCACCGTGAAGGAGCAGATAATATGAAAATCGTTATATTAATGGGAAGCAACAGAAAAAACGGCAATACGGAGCTGCTGGCAAAGTCCTTTGCCGAAGGCGCGGGCCTTAACAATGAGGTCGAGACAATATCCGTTTCAGACTACAATGTTTATCCATGCATTGGCTGTGACTATTGCTTTGCCAACGAAGAACACAGGTGCTTCAGACAGGACGATATGGGTAAAATATATGATAAGCTTTATGAGGCCGAAATTATCGTTGTCGCCTCACCCGTTTATTTTTACGGCATAAGCTCCCAGCTAAAGGCCATTGTGGACCGCTTGCATAACCCGATCCGGAACCGGTTCAAGACCAAAAAGCTTGGTCTCATTTTGGCCGCCGCCTCAGAGCTTCCGAATGTTTTCGACTCTATCATCTCACAGTATGAAATGACTTTGGATTTCTTTAAATTGCAGGACATCGGAAGAATATGTGTCGGCGGAGTAAGGGGCATAGGCGATATAAAGGGCAATTCGGCTTTGCGGGCGGCTTATGAGCTTGGAAAGTCTATATAAATAATTATTAGTTTTACAAAACTGAACATCGGCGGAATAAATCCCGCCGATGTCATTTATATTATCGTACATTTGAAGCAAGGACTCTAAAATCTTTATTTTCTTAGCCTTACATGGCTGTAGCCCTCCTCGACCGTCACCGCTGTCTCAACTCCGTATATCTCCCTTATGTTACTTTCCGTCAACGTGTCCCTCGGATCTCCCATAGCATATATTTTTGACTCCTTCAGAATAATGACCTTATCAGCGAAAAGAGATGTAAGGTTCAGGTCATGTATCGACATGATAACGCCTATGTTTTTGCTGTGGGCAAGCTCTGTTATAAGCTTCAGCGTAAACATCTGATTTTTAAGGTCAAGGCTGCTGGTCGGCTCGTCCATTATGATGATCTCCGGCTCCTGCGCCAGCGCTCTGGCGATAAAAACCCTCTGCCGTTCTCCGCCGCTCATCTCGTTGATGTTCTTGAAGGCGAATTTTTGCAGCTCCATTTTATCGATTATGTCAAAGACTATATCCTTGTCCTCATTTCTTATTTTTCTTCCGGCAAAGGCTATCCGTCCCATCATTACCGTATCGACCACGTTCATAGGGAATACGTTATTGTTGTACTGCGGAACATAGCCCACCTTTTTGGCCCTCATTATCTGGGTCATTTTCGCGACGTTTTCGCCGTTTATATATACGTTTCCCTTTTGGGGAGCAAGTATATGGTTTATGCACTTAAGCAGCGTTGTTTTTCCCGTGCCGTTTGGTCCCAGAAGGAACAGTGTCTCTCCCTGGTCCAACTCAAAGGAAATGTCTGTAAGTATCTCCCTTCCCTCCGAATATGAAAAGCTTATACCGTCTACCTTAAGGCTCATTGCGCGTTCCCCCTCCTCTGTCTGAGAATGAGGTTTATGAAAAGCGGAACGCCCAAAAACGAAACAACTATGCCTACCGGTATGCTTACCGGAGAAAGTATCGTCTTACCCACAGCGTCAGCGACCATCAGCAGCATAGAACCGGCCACGGCGGAGAAAGGTATAAGATACTTATGGTCGTTTCCTACCAGCATACGCGCTATATGCGGAGCGACAAGGCCGACAAATCCTATGACGCCCGTAAAGCTTATGACCGCCGCCGTCATAAATACCGAGGCAAGGCACATTACTGTCCTTATTCTCTTTGGATCAAGGCCCAGACTCTCGGCCAGCTCATCGTCGCCCGACGCCATTGTGTTCAGCTTAAGGGCGCATGACATAATGATCACGGTGCAGATAATTACAAATGCTCCCGAAAATAGTACGTCATTCCAAACAGTGCCGTTGAAGGTTCCGAAAGTCCACTGCACTACGGCCGCCAGCTTATGCTCCTGCGCGAAAAACTCTATAGTCGATGTAAGCGCGCTGAAAAAATAATTCAGGGCAATTCCTGTCAGCACTATGGTTTCGGGCCCCATGCCCGCCTTTGACGAAATGCCGTACACTATGAAAATACAAATTCCGGCTGCCGCAAAGGCACAACATATTATTCCTATCTCGCTTTTGAAAAACATTCCAGTGCCGAATACGATACACATGGACGCCCCAAAGGCCGAAGCCGAGGAAATGCCCATCGTGAACGGACTTACAAGCGGATTCCTTGTTACGGCCTGCATTGCCACTCCTGAGACCGCCAAACCTATTCCGGCGATGACGGCGATGACGATTCTGGGCAGACGCATAAGGACTATTATTTTATATGCCGCGTTTTCCGGCGAGCCGTCATTGATACGTCCGCCTACCCATGCCGAAACCGCCGCCAGCACCTGGAAAAAGCTTGTATCGGCGACTCCCAGTGTCACAAAGTATAGGCCAAGCACTATCATAACGACTATGCTGGCAAGCAGTATAAGCAGCTTGCGCTTATTGTCCCGCTCATATTGAGCGCGTATATCTGAAATACCTTCGTTTTTCATAAATCATCAGTCCTCAAATGTAAAGGCGGGATATGTATGTCCCTCAATATAATCCAGCTTCTGATATTTTACAAGCCAGTCCTCAAATACCTGCTCAGGGTGAAGATCGGGAAGAAGATCAGGATAGAGGAACTTAGCTATATACATCGTTCCCACAAGCTTTGACGCTCCGCCGTGTACATAGTGCGAAAGAAGAAGCACGTTGTCATTCTTAATAGCGTCTATCTCGTCCCAGCCCGGTCTTGATGCAAGCTCGTCCTTGATCGCCTGATGCTCCTCAACTGTCGGCGGATAGTATGACGAATATACATCTGGAGCCGAAACCTTTACAATATATTCAGGATTAGCGGCTACGACCGCCTCTGACTCTACATTTTCGTTTGCGGCGTCCTTAAAGATGTTGTCAGCGCCCGAATACTCTACCATATAATAGAAGTAATTTCCCGGAACAGTCGTGCTGCCCTCGTTTCTGTACTCGAAATATACTCTCTTTTTCTCAACGCCCTCAAGCTGCTGCTGTATGTAGTCGAGCTTGTCCATGAAATAGTGCTTAAGCTCGTCAGCCTCTTCCTCTTTTCCGAACACCTGTCCAAGAAGCTCGCAGCTCTTTTCAAACTGGTCTGTATAGTAAGCGTCGCATACGACTACCTTGATGCCGAAGGCCCCAAGCTGTTCCTCGGCCTCCTCCCATGTTCCGTTTCCCGTAAGGATAAGCACCTCGGGCGCAAGCTCTATAATTTTCTCATAGTTTAGATCCCTCTGGCTTTTACCGATCACCATGTCCTCTGTAAACCTGTTCTGCCATGATTCCTTGTCCTGATAGATATTGTAGTCAACGCCGATAACGCAGTCAAGGGCATTGATAGCGTTGATTATCTCTGTATTGTAGGCATTGGCTACTACGGCCTTCGTTACGGGGTTGGGTATCTCTACCTCTCTGCCGATGCTGTCAACGACCGTTTGGGTCGCGCTCTCCTCATTATTTTCGACTGTTTCCTCCTGGTTATCTGTCTCCGATGTACTTGATGAGCAGCCGGCAAGTCCTGATACAAGTAATACCGCCGCTAAAACCACAGCGGCCTTTTTCTTAAAATTAAATCGCTTCATTTTGTTTTCCTCCCTTAATTATTTCCCCATACTTCATAAGCCGTTTCTTGGACAAGCTGAATTTTCTTCCACTGTTCTTCCTCGGTAAGGATATTTCCCTCCTCCGTTGAGGCAAAGCCGCACTGTGGACTGAGGCAAAGCTTATCAAGGCTTACATACTGTTCGGCCTCTTTTATTCTGTTTTTAATATCCTCTTTATTTTCAAGCTTAGGAGACTTTGATGTGATAAGTCCGAGAACGACCTTTTTGTCTCCGTTCACATATTTCAACGGCTCAAAGCCGCCTGATCTTTCGGTGTCGTACTCAAGGTAAAA
>CAZBNY010000074.1:0-8911 GCA_964493235.1 uncultured Lachnospiraceae bacterium | reverse complement strand
CAGCAGGCTCTCCAAAAAGTCCGCAGGTACGACCCAGCAGTCTCATGGCCCCGAGTATCTCCTCATCAGTGACGTTGACAGCGACTCCGCCCGACTCTCTTACGGCGTTCAGCGCCTTATCGGGGTTTCTCGGAACACCTACGGCTATGGAGTCGGCTATCGTGTTTTCCTCCATCGGCTGCCAGGGTCTTCCTGTCTGCAATTCCGTATTGATCGGGCAGCAGCCTGCCGCCTGAACGCTTATGAGCTTAGGCAGTCTGTCTATCATTCCCGCCGAATACAGATCCTTGAATCCCTTCCATACTCCAGCTATGGTACAGCCGTCGCCGACAGAAACAGCCACATAGTCCGGCATCTTAAAGTCCATCTGTTCGGCTATTTCCAGAGAAACGGTCTTTTTGCCCTCGACAAGATACGGGTTGATAGCGGCATTTCGGTTATACCAGCCCCAGCGGTCTATGGCCTCCGCCGAAAGCCTGAAGGTTTCCTCATAGCTGCCCTTCACTGAAATTACGTTTGCTCCAAATATCATAAGCTGGGCGACCTTGCCCTTCGGCGCCCTTGACGGAACAAAAATATATGTTTTAAAGCCCGCAGCGGCAGCGTTGCCCGCCAGAGATGACGCGGCGTTGCCCGTTGACGAGCAGGCTATCGTATCTGCCTTCGCCTCGACGGCCTTCGCCACAGCCATTGCCGACGCCCTGTCCTTCAGGCTGCCCGTTGGATTTATACCGTCGTCCTTTATCCAAAGCTGTTTTACGTCCAAGATATCGGCCAGATCAGGCACCTCATAGAACGGAGACCAGCCGACACGCAGCGGTGTATTTTTTGTACTTTCCTCAACAGGCAGGAACTCCCTGTAGCGCCACATGGAATAATCCCTGCGGTCGGCTATGTCCTTAGCGGAAACCTTCGAGGCGATATATTTATAGTCATATTTAATATCAAGCAGTCCCCCGCAGTGCGGACACACGGTTATATTCGGCTCCGGAGCGACCTCCGCCCCGCATTTGATACATACGGCGGAAATTACGTTACGCATATTTAAACCTCCCACAGCAAGATCCGATAAACCGGAAAAGCCGGCGTATCGGATCTGATAATTACATATTTTTAAGCACGCCGGACGCTTCGTTGAAGGCGTTGATAAGCTCGTCAAGCTCCTTGGCCTGCGAATGCACGCCCTTCCATGTCTTTTCAGGATTGTACCAAAGGTCATTAAGCTCCTCGGCTGTCCTTCCCTGCTGCTCTACCCATGTGTAATATTTAAGGTTATGGACTCTCTTGCGTCCTATATATGTCAGCTCCTCCATGTTGTCGGTACGCAGTCCGAGCATATGAAGGTTGTGGTCTACGGCCGCGCTCGTCATTGTATAAGGGCCGTTTTCCTCCTCAAGCTCCTTGATCCTCGAGCCGTACATATCAATGGAGTCGGTGAGAACTGTGGCGATAACATCATGCTCGGTCAATTCATAATACTTGGCCATCTTTATGGCGCAAAGCACGTTGGCCGTTCCGGAAATTCCCAAATATCCAAGCTTATCAATTATTTCCGGAGCGACATGGGCCTCTTTCTCAAGATATTCCCTTCCGACAGGATCGTTGAACAGGCGGATAAGTCTCTGGCTGTCCTCGTCGTCTATGGCAATAACCATGTCGGTGTTCTTTACGTTATGTATCCAAGGGATATGCTTATCGCCGATACCCTCTATCCTATGTCCGCCGAAACCGTTATTGAGTATAGTCGGGCACTGGAGAGCCTCGCCGACCGCCAGCTTCATTTCGGGGTAAACCTCCTTCAGATAGTCGCCGCAGCCGATCGTTCCCGCCGAACCCGACGTAAAGCACGCTCCCGCAAGCCTGTCGCCCTCACCCTTTATGGACTCGAACGCCTCGGCAATGGCACTGCCGGTTACCTGATAATGCCAGAGATGGTTGCCCATTTCCTCAAACTGGTTGAAAATCATAACGTCGTCACGGGTAGTCTTAAGCTCCCATGTTTTATCGAAAATCTCCTTAACATTGGACTCACAGCCCGGTGTAGCTATAACCTCTCCGGCTATTTTGGAAAGCCACTCAAAGCGTTCGCGGCTCATTTCAGCCGGAAGAATGGCAACCGAATCGCAGGCAAGCAGCTTGGAGTTAAACGCTCCGCCTCGACAATAGTTGCCCGTTGATGGCCAAACGGCCTTATGGCGTGTGGCGTCGAACTGTCCCGTTACAAGTCTTGGTGCAAGACAGCCGAAGGACGCTCCTACCTTATGGCAGCCCGTGGGGAACCATTTGCCGATCATACAGATGATACGAGCGTTTACGCCCGTCAGCTCCTTGGGCAGCTCTATAAAGTTGGGGCCTCCGAAAAGTCCGCCCTTTTCCTTCTGCTCGTTTTTCCATGTTATTCTGAAAAGGTTAAGGGGATCCACGTCCCAAAGTCCGACGTTTGTGAGCTTATCCTTAATTTTGTCAGGAACAGTCTCAGGGTGCTTCATCTGTTCATATGTAGGAATGACAATGTTGTTCTCTCTCGCTTTCTGAATATTACGCTCAAGGTTTTCTTTATTTATGGTTAAATCAATCATGCCGACGCCTCCTTAATTTTAAACTCATTAGCCTATATTTCTAATATAGCATAGCAAACTATTTTTGTAAATACCTGAAAGATTTTCAGATTACTAGTTTCTTCTGTCAATAAGCTCAAGCCCGTCGGTATCATACATAACCTTGGCGTGATTGGTTTTTAAAAGTTTCTTTTCTATCGTCACACCCGACCTCATGTCAACGGCAGTCCGATATATTTTTCCGTTCCTGTAAACGCCGTCGTCCTCAATGGAAAAGAACTCGTTTTCAGCCTCGATATGATATTTATACATATTCGGTCTGTACGCCCTCAATTCACCTAAAAGATACCTTTCGTCAGTTGAAACGACAAACTGATATGTAGTCTCGGTCTCATTTTTCACCCGATAGTCCAGATAGTTATAAACAATAGACGTTCCGCTGCCGAAGGGTATCTGACGGTTATAGTCGGGAAAAAGGTCAATACCATCATGGTGATGATGCTCACAGACAGTCAGATCTGAATGGAGAACCATCCAGTGAAGAAGGTTTGTAAACTGGCACATTCCTCCGCCTATCCCTCCTTGCCGGAACACCCTTGGCGATCATCAGTCCCATTTTATACCCCTTGTCCGCCGACGTATTGCCAACCAAATGCCAAAAGGAAAACACCTCGTTCGGCTTAATAAGTATTTTATCTATTTTCGGGGCCGCTATTGAAAGATTGACGGCCTTATTTTCCTGCAGCTCCATATCCACGTTTCCGAGCTTACGGCGTATAAGCGAATTATATCTGCAAATGACATATGGCAAAAGCTCATCGGATCTTTCCGACGAAAATCTGTTTCCGGAAAGCATATCGCGAAGGCGCCTTTGCAGCCTGCGTTTTACCGTCGAAATTTTATACGTTGTCGGCGATATTTCACAAAAAAGCCTTCTTCCCATAAATTTGTCCCCTTTCGTTAAACCGTTTGTTTTAAGTATAACACCGGGGATATTATATTCAATTACGAAAGGCTTAAGGCAAAAAAGCGCGGAATCAAAATCCCGCGCTTTAATAATCAGTGTAATAAAAAACATAAAAAGTTTTAAACCGCAAGACTTCTTATAGACGTTTTCTATGACACATCAGTCGCTTTATAACAATTTCCTGAGCCTTTCGATTGCTTCCTCGGTGTTTTCCCTGCTTCCGAAGGCTGTCAGGCGGAAATATCCTTCTCCCTCAGCTCCGAAGCCTGCTCCTGGCGTTCCGCCGACCTGGGCGTTCTCAAGGAGCCAGTCAAAGAATGTCCATGAGTCCATTCCGTTGGGGCATTTCAGCCAGATATACGGCGAGCATACTCCGCCGGAGAACCAAATTCCCTTTTCTGTCAGAAGGTCTCCGATGAGCCTGGCGTTAGTCATGTAATACTTAATGTTGTCCATAGCCTCTTTAAAACCCTCGGGTGAAAGAGCGGCCTCGGCAGCTCTCTGGACCACATAGGGGACGCCGTTGAACTTAGTCGCCTGACGTCTTTCCCAAAGCTTCTGGAGAGATTTTCCTCCAGCCATAAGCTCGTTGGGGAATACAGACCATGAGCATCTTGTTCCTGTGAAGCCGGCCATCTTTGAGAAACTGCATATCTCAACGGCGCACTCCCTGGCTCCCTCTACAGCGTAAATAGAGTGAGGATATTCTCCGTTCTGTATAAACGCCTCATATGCCGAGTCAAATATAATAAGCGAGCCGCTTTCCTTAGCGTATTTTACCCATTCCTCAAGCTGAGCCTTGGAATAAACCGCGCCTGTGGGGTTATTGGGCGAGCAAAGGTAGATCACATAAGGCTTTTTAGCAAGTCCGTCCGGCATAGGAAGGAAGTTGTTATCGATATTGCCGGGCAAAAGCTCTATATGTCTGCCGCTCATAATGTTGCTGTCCATATATACAGGATATACCGGGTCGGGAATAAGAACGTCGTTATCTCCCAAAATATCAACAATGTTTCCGCAGTCACTCTTGGCGCCGTCGCTGACGATGATCTCCTCATCATCGATCTTTACACCAAATGTAGAATAGTATCTTGAAATAGCCGCTCTGAGGAAATCGCTGCCGTATTCCGAAGGATAGCCTCTGAATGTCTCCTTATGGCCCATTTCCTCCGTCGCCTTGTGCATAGCCTCTATGACCGTCTTCGTAAGCGGCAGAGTTACGTCGCCGATACTGAGTTTAATGACCTTTTTATCGGGATTTTTAGCCGAGAATTCCCTGATCCTTCTGGCTGTTTCGGCAAATAGATAGTTCTGCTGAAGATTGTCATAGTTTTCATTTATTTTGATATTCATATTCAAACACTCCTTCATATGCTGTCTCCGCCTTTCCTGTCATAAACACGGTTCCGTCAGAGCAGTATCTGATCACAAGGTCGCCGCCGATAAGATGAACGGTAACGTCGGTATCCTGCTTGCATATGCCGTTAAGGCAGGCCGCCACAACGGTCGCGCATGTGCCGGTTCCGCAGGCGAAGGTCTCTCCGCTGCCTCTCTCCCAAACTCTCATCTGCAAAGTCTTATCATCGATCACCCTTACAAACTCTGTATTTACCCTGTCAGGGAAAATGCTCAAATTCTCAAAGTCAGGGCCGATCTTTTCAAGGTCAAGTCCGTCCACGTCGTCCACAAAGCATACGGCATGGGGATTTCCCATTGAAACGGCGGTCAGCTTATATTCCTTCCCCGCAACTATTACCGGCTTGCTTATCATCGTTTCCGGCGCAAGTACGGGAATTTTCTCCGGCTCCAATATGGCCTTTCCCATATCGACGCATACTGTGTCTACCTTTCCGTCTACAACATTGAGCTTAAGTATTTTTATTCCGCTGAGGGTATCAACGGTCACTTCGGTTTTATTGACGATCCCCTTGTCATAGAGGAATTTACCCACGCATCTGATACCGTTTCCGCACATCTTGGCCTCGCTGCCGTCGGCGTTGAATATTCTCATTTTAGCGTCGGCCTTATCCGATGGACATACCAGTATAAGTCCGTCCGAGCCTACGGAAAAATGTCTTGGTGAAACGGCGATAGAAATTTCCTCCGGATTTTCCAGTTCCTTTCCCATGCAGTTGACATAAACATAATCATTGCCTATGCCGTGCATCTTAGTGAAATTAAACTTCATCTTTAAACCTCCGTTTTGTCAAATATATTATGCCATTCAAAGCTTTTTCTCTCTCAAAATTCCAGCATAGAGTCCGTCAACACACTCCCCTGCGGGCATATATCCCATAGCCTCATAATAATCCGTCAGCTTCTGATTGCCAACGGCGGAATCCAGCCTTATCATGTCCACCGGAATATTTTTCGCGTATTCCTCAGCGAATTTTATAAGGCTGCGGCCAACTCCGGCTTTGCCGGGTTCGGCCGTCAGGTGGTGGACGTAAACCGAGTCCAGCCCGTCCTCCCATCTCGGGTCATGCCGGTAGAGCGCCATAGTCCCGATAACTTTCCCGTCCTCCTCGGCAACGAAAAAGCATTTGTTATTTATCCCTTCCATGAAGTATTTTTTCGGATATACATCAAGGTAGTTTGTCTTGTTCCACTGGTTCAGATTTTTCTCGTCCATCCAGTCGATACGTTTTTGAATTAAGGCGATAATGTTATCGATGTCCCCGATCTCAGCCGATCTGATCTCCATAAGTCATCCCACCCATTCTTTAATGTTTGAGCGATGCCTTTACAAGTCCTACAAACAGCGCGTGAGCCCTGTTGGGACGGCTCTTGAACTCGGGGTGGTACTGTACGCCAACGTAGAAATCGTTCTCAGGGATCTCCACTGTCTCAACGATATGTCCGTCGGGAGATGTTCCGCTTATTACAAGCCCCTTCTCCTGCATCATGTCTCTGTAGTCGTTGTTGAACTCATAGCGGTGGCGGTGTCTCTCATATATAAGCTCGGAAGCATAGCACTCGTGCATCTTTGTTCCGGCCTTGATCCGGCAGGGATAAGCGCCAAGTCTCATTGTGCCGCCCTTAGCTATCTCGTTGTTCTGGTCCGGCATAAAGTCGATGACCTTGTTTGCCGTATCCTCGTCAAACTCGCCCGAGTTGGCGTCAGCAAGTCCGCATACGTGTCTTGCGAACTCTATAACAGCTACCTGCATACCTAAGCATATGCCAAGCATAGGGATATTATTTATACGGCAATAGTTGGCCGTAACGATCATTCCCTCAACACCTCTGTTGCCGAATCCGCCCGGAATAACTATGCCCGAGCATTTTCTCAAAACGTCGCCCACGTTATTTTTATTGATAGTCTCAGAGTCTATCCATTCTATCTCAACATAGGCCTCGTTTTCATATCCGGCGTGTCTGAGCGCCTCGGCTACGGAAAGATAAGCGTCATGGAGCTGAACATATTTTCCGACAATGCCGACCCTTACTTCTTTTTTTCTGGCCTTTACTCTGTCGACCATGTTTTCCCATTCCGTAAGATCCGGCTCAGGAGCGTTTATGCCAAGCTCACGGCACACGATGCTGGAGAAATTATGCGTCTCAAGCATAAGCGGCGCCTCATAAAGAATAGGGATAGTAATATTCTCGATAACGCAGTCGGGCTTAACATTGCAGAACATGGAAATTTTTCTGAATATGGACTCCTCGATCGGCTCGTCACAGCGCAGCACAATTATATTGGGATTGATGCCCATGCCCTGAAGCTCCTTGACCGAATGCTGAGTAGGCTTTGACTTATGCTCCTCCGAGCCTCTGAGATAAGGAACAAGGGTGACATGGATATAGAGAGCGTTCTCCTTGCCTACCTCTATTCCGACCTGGCGGATAGCCTCAAGGAATGGCTGGCTCTCGATGTCTCCGGTCGTTCCGCCTATCTCCGTAATAACGACGTCAGCATCTGTTTTCTGCGCTACTCCGTAAATAAATTCCTTTATTACATTTGTTACATGGGGGATCACCTGCACTGTTTCTCCAAGATACTCGCCCCTTCTTTCCTTGTTAAGTACGTTCCAGTAAACCTTTCCCGTCGTAAGGTTTGAATACTTATTAAGATCCTCGTCGATGAAGCGTTCATAATGTCCAAGGTCAAGGTCAGTCTCGGCTCCGTCTTCCGTAACGAAAACCTCTCCGTGCTGATAGGGGCTCATGGTGCCGGGATCTACATTGATATACGGGTCAAGTTTCTGCGCTGCTACTTTTAAACCTCTGGCTTTCAAAAGACGTCCAAGGGACGCCGCGGTAATACCCTTTCCCAAGCCTGACACAACTCCGCCTGTAACGAAAATAAACTTTGCCATAATGATAATCCTCCAAAATCTACATAAAAACTACATAGTTTACAATACGGTAAATATCATACAAAGAAAGGCACTCATCCTGTATGAGTATTTTTTACCGGTATAGGATGAATGCCCTTTGTCCTTCATTAAAATAGATTATCACTACAAATTGTTACTGTCAATACACGATATAACAAATTGTTGTAAAAAAATTTCGGTTTTTTTAAAGAGTTTTGCGTCAATATGTTGTCTTTGTTCGGAAACACATGTGCGTTTATTATTTTGTCATATCAAAATACACTTTTTTTGAAAAATCTATTGACAACACTTTAAAGCAGTGATAGACTACATACAAATTAGCAAAGGCGCTATGGATAATATCCGTAGCGCCTTTCTTATTTACAAAATAACATTAAAAAGGAGAGAGACATCATGAGTACAATGACAGAAATATTCGGATCAATGGTATTTGATGACAAAGTAATGGAAGCGCGTCTTCCAAAGGCTACATATAAAGCCGTACAAAAGACAATGAAAGACGGCCTCCCCCTTGTAGACCTTGAGGTTGCCAACGTAGTAGCAAACGCTATGAAGGACTGGGCAATTGAAAAGGGCGCCACACACTTCACACACTGGTTCCAGCCTATGACAGGCGTAACCGCAGAGAAACATGACAGTTTCATCTCACCCAAGGGCGACGGAAAGATCATTATGGAGTTCTCGGGCAAGGAACTTGTTAAGGGCGAGCCTGATGCGTCCTCATTTCCCTCCGGCGGCTTAAGAGCTACCTTTGAGGCCAGAGGCTATACCGCTTGGGACCCCACCTCATACGCTTTCATCAAGGACAAATCACTCTACATACCCACCGCTTTCTGTTCTTACGGCGGCGAGGCTCTTGACAAAAAGACTCCTCTCCTTCGTTCAATGGAATATATTAATAAAGAGGCGTTAAGGGTCCTTAAGCTTTTCGGCAATGAGGACGTTACATCAGTAAAGACAACAGTCGGCCCCGAACAGGAATATTTCCTCGTTCCCAAAGAGCTTTATGATCAGAGAAAGGACCTTATATATACAGGCAGAACGCT
>CAZBNY010000073.1:0-9026 GCA_964493235.1 uncultured Lachnospiraceae bacterium | reverse complement strand
CAAGAGCAACATATAGCAGATATGCGCTTGCCGTGTAACAGCGGCAGGCGTTTTTTCAGTTGTAACATATCTATTGTAAACCTACAGTATGCCGGACTATATACGTAAAATCCCCTTGCAATAATTTCTGTAATAAAATATAATAGTTGTTATGTGTACAGAATATTATATATGAAGGTGAAAAATATGAAAAAATTCAATAAAGCGTCGGCTTTAGCAATAACAGCATTGCTTTTAATAACAGGCTGCTCATCTGATAACGGCACAAATCCCGACAATTCGGGAATAATTGACGCAACCTCGGCCGTGGAGACCTACAGCGGCATCACGGAGATCAGTTTTTCAGCGGATTCTGAAGGAAAGAGTATCTCTATGGGAACTGTCGGTGAGATTGAAATGCAGATCGATCCTTTCTTTTCGGAGATAGCTCTTGAGATCAGCACTTCTGAGGACAATAATGAATCTGAAATCACAGAGTCAACAATGCTTTTGGAGCAGGGAGATGGTGTACAGACTGTATATCTTCTTCATAACGGAGAATGGCTTAAGGAAATAGTTGAGTCAAATAATCTCAGAAAAGCGGCTTCACAGTACGATGTGCTCGCAACAGGACAGCTTCTGATGGAGTCTTCCGCGAATATGAAAAAAATCAGCACTGAGGACTACAACGGAATGAACGCTGACAGATATGTTGGAACGATCACTAAGGATATTATGCCTGAGCTTTTTGAGGAGACGGGTTCCCTTGCGCTTATAGGAACAAATATTGGCAGAAACTACTTCGAAAACTGCGATGATCTAAGCGTGGTAATATGGACTGACAGCAATGGCGTTATACTTGGATATGAGCTTGATATGACAAATATAGTCCAGAGCCTTTTCAAGGAGCTTTATGAGGAAAACGGCGTTACAGACGAATCGGTTATGATCAAGTTCGATTCATATATCGCAAAGGGAAGTGTGACAGAATATAACAGCAAGATAGACACAACAATACCGGCAGAAGCCTTGGCCGCTCCGGAGGTCAATGAAGAGAGCGATGGCGCTGCTGAGTAATAAATACAAAAGATTAGGAGAAAATGAAAATGATTAGTGCTAATGACGTATCATTACAGTATGGAGGCAGAGTCCTTTTTAAAGATGTTAACGTAACCTTCACAAAGGGAAACTGCTATGGCCTTATAGGCGCGAACAGAGCCGGAAAATCAACATTTCTTAAAATACTCGCCGGCAATATCGAACCGAATACCGGAGCTGTATATATAACGCCAGGCGAGCGTATGTCCGTACTTAAACAGGATCATTTCCTTTTTGACGATTTTGATGTGATCAAATGTGTACTTTACGGAAATAAACGCTTATACGACATAATGGAGGAAAAAGAGGCCCTTTACTGCAAAGCGGATTTCAATGACGAGGACGGAATAAAGGTGTCTGAGCTTGAGGCGGAGTTTGCCGAGCTTGACGGCTGGAGCGCCGAGTCTGATGCCGAGATACTTCTTAACGGACTTGGGATAACAAACGAGTTTCATTACGTCAAGATGAATGAGCTGACCGGCAACCAGAAGATCAAGGTACTGCTGGCGCAGGCTCTTTTCGGCAATCCTGATATACTTCTTTTGGACGAGCCTACTAACCATTTGGATTTGCCTTCGATCAAATGGCTCGAGGATTTCCTGCTCAACTTTGAGAATACAGTCATAGTTGTTTCCCATGACCGTCATTTCTTAAATAAGGTATGCACACATATAGCTGATATAGACTATGGAAAAATTACAATGTATGTCGGCAATTACGACTTCTGGTATGAATATACGCAGATGGTAGACAGACAGATAAAGGATCAGAACAAGCGCGCGGAGCAAAAGATCAAAGAGCTTACAGAGTTCATTCAGCGTTTCAGCGCCAACGCGTCTAAATCTAAGCAGGCCACATCGCGTAAAAAGCTTTTGGACAACCTTCAGATGAACACAATAAGGATCTCATCAAGGAGATACCCGTTCTGCTCATTCAAGCAGGACAGAGAAGTCGGAAACGACGTACTTGAGGTAAAAAATCTTTCCAAAACCATTAACGGAAGAAAGGTCCTCAACGACATAAGCTTTATAATTATGCCAAATGACAAGGTAGCCTTTGTCGGAGCCGATGAAATAGCGAGAACTACGCTTTTCCAGATATTATGCGGAGAAATGGAGCCTGACGAAGGCTCATATAAATGGGGAGTTACCACAAGTACAGCGTATTTCCCCAAGGATAACTCGAAATATTTTGACGATTTTACAGATTCGCTTCTTGAATGGCTCAGACCCTACGCGAAAGAGGGCGAGAGATATGACGCGGATATAAGAGGCTGGCTTGGAAGAATGCTTTTCACCGGCGAGGAATCGCTTAAGCCGGCAAATGTCCTTTCAGGAGGAGAGAAGGTCAGATGTATGCTCTGTAAAATGATGATATCGGGAGCAAATGTACTCGTTCTTGATGAGCCTACCAATCATCTTGACCTTGAAAGCATCCAGGCACTGAATAACGGACTTGTTGATTATAAGGGAACGCTTCTGTTTGATTCACATGACCATCAGTTTGTGCAGACGATCGCCAACAGGGTCATTGAAATACTTCCCGGAGGGATCATTGACAGACGTGAGACCTATGATGAGTTTATTGAGAACGAGAGTCTTACCGAATTAAGAGAAAAGCTTTCAAAATAACAGAATCTTCGGCCGTGCGGACTAAAACCGCACGGCTTTTTTTGGCCAAAAATAATGACAATGATGACCGAGAGGTATATAATAAAAGCAAATTTCACGGCATAAAATGAGGAATATGTATGCACTATACAGAAGCAAAAGGGATATTGTCAGCCAAAAACGGAATGAATTTATACAGAGGCTGTCAGCATGGCTGCATTTACTGTGATTCAAGAAGTCTTTGCTATAATATGGATCATGACTTTGAGGATATAGAGATAAAAGGAAACGCCATTGAGCTTCTGGAAAAGACGCTTAGGTCAAAACGCAAAAAATGTATGATAGGCACCGGTGCGATGACTGATCCCTATATACCGCTCGAGACAGATCTGAGATATGTGCGCAGGGCACTGGAGCTTATAGATAAATATGGTTTTGGTTTTACGGTAATAACTAAGTCTGACCGTGTTTTGAGAGATATCGATCTGCTAAGTAAGATAAATAAAAACACAAAATGCGTTGTCCAAATGACGCTTACGACATATGACGAGGAGATTTGCAGAAAAATAGAACCCAACGTCAGCACTACAAGGGAGCGCTTTGAGGCGCTTAAAGCTCTGCGTGGCGCCGGAATACCTACCGTAGTGTGGTTATGTCCGATTTTGCCTTATATAAACGATACAACGGAGAATATAGATGGGATCTTAGATTACTGCGCTGAGGCTGATGTTTATGGAATTATCTGTTTTGGTATGGGCCTCACTCTCAGGGACGGCAGCAGAGAATACTTCTATAAGCAGCTTGACAGGCTGTTTCCTGGAATGAAGGAAAAATATATAAAAAATTTCGGGAATAAATATATAATAGACAGTCCAAATAGTAAGGAACTTATGGAACTGTTTATCAAAAAGTGCGATGAATACGGAATCATACACGATAATGACCGTATATTTGAATATTTGAGAACCTTTAAGGAAAACAATGATGTAAAGCAGTTGAGTTTATTTTAAGACTGGTGATAAAATGATAAAAGGAATAGGCTGCGATATATTGGAAATAGAGAGAGTTAGGAAATTAGTTGACAATAATAATTTTATGTCAACTTATTATACTGAAAAGGAATTATCCTACATCAAAGAGCGGGCCAACATAGCGGAAACAGCGACGGCTATATTCTGTGCCAAGGAGGCGGCGGCAAAGGCTATAGGAACGGGATTCAAAGGTTTTTCTCCCAGGGATATAGAAATACTTCATCGGGAAAACGGTATGCCATATATAGCTCTTAATGAAAAAGCGTCAGAGGCCGCTAAAAAATGCGGAATAAAAACATTTCATGTTTCTTTGTCCCATTGCAGGGAATACGCTGCTGCCTATGTTACGGCGGAAGGAGATGACACATATGAAGGCCGCAATGGCTGAACAAATGAGAGAAATAGACAAAAGAACCAGCACTGAAATAGGGATACCGACAATAGTCCTTATGGAAAACGCCGCGAGAGAGGTCACAAGGGTATGCCTGATTGAGCTAGAGGGTATTAATCAGCCTAAGGTATTAATATTTGCCGGAAAGGGCAATAACGGCGGAGATGGGTTTGCAGTCGCGAGAATGCTGAATGATAATAAAATCGGCTGTAAAATAGTTTTTCTGTCTGACGCGGACAGGCTGACAGGCGACGCAAGGATAAACTATGATATTGCCCTTAAGTGCGGAATATCAATAATAACAGATCTGGAAAGCGCTGTAATTGAGACGGAAATGGCCGATATTGTTGTTGACGCCATATTCGGGACCGGTATATCCCGTCCTATAGAGGGTATATATGCAGATGCTATTGATATGATTAATACCCATTCCCGAAAAATAATCAGCATTGATATACCTTCAGGCGTTAATTCAGACGACGGAAAAATAATGGGTACAGCTGTAAACGCCGATATAACTGTCACTTTCGCTTTGCCTAAGGTGGGTATGCTGCTTTATCCGGGAGCCTCACGCTGCGGTAAGATACAGATCGTCAATATCTCTATACAAAGCTCTACTATAGAGGAAATGAATATTAAAACAGAGTTTCTTACTGATTCGGATATATTGAACATTATTCCGATAAGAAAGAAACGCTCAAATAAGGGAACCTACGGCAGGCTTTTTGTTGTTGCCGGCTCAAAGGATATGACCGGAGCTGTTGCCCTTTGCTGCAAGGGTGCGTTCAGGGCCGGTGCCGGACTTGTTTATGCCTGCACGGTCGGAAGCGGTATCCATGTTGTACAGCAGCTTGTTCCGGAGGCTGTCGTGATGCCGCTGTCAGAGTATGAGGGCAAGGTAAGGTATGAGTGCTACGAAGAAGATATAGAGGATAGGATCCATGCAGCCTCGGCAATTGCTGTCGGCCCGGGACTTGGTATGGGAAAAGAAGTGAGCCGTTTTGTTAAAAAACTCATAACGGAGGCTGATACTCCGGTTATAATAGACGCCGACGGACTTAACGCCATAGCCGATGATCCCTCCATACTTCTCAGCCTTAAGCATATCCCCGTAATAACGCCTCACCCCGGTGAAATGAGCAGACTTACGGGACTTACGGTCAGAGAAATATTAAATGATACGGTTGGTATTGCAAGAGACTTCGCGATGAAGTATAATACAGTCGTTGTTCTTAAGGACGCGAGGAGCATCATTGCGTCGCCGGACGGCAGAGTTATCATAAACGTGACCGGAAATCCTTCTATGGCGACCGGAGGCTCGGGAGATGTCCTTACCGGAGTGATCTCATCATTTATTGCCCAGGGTATCGATGCGTTTGATGCGGCAGCCGCAGGGGCCTATATTCACGGCCTCAGCGGTGATATAAGCATGGAGACGCTTGGCACCTACGGTGTAATGGCTGGTGATATAGCGCAGAATATCGCTTCGGCTATTAACCGTTTCAGATAGGAATTTTATTTAAAAACGGCAAGTATATATAATTATAATAAATTATGTGAGGTTAAACTATGCTTGCTGTTATTAAACGTATTACGTGTGCCGCCGTGGCCGTATGCTTCTGTGCCGCGCTTTCATCATGCAGAGGAAAAGAAATGACTGCTATGGAGAAGGTCCAGAAGCAGCTTTCGGAAATGGAGAGCTATAAATGTGCGGCGACTCTCACACGTATATCCAATAAAGGAGAGATGACCTATGAAACGGTCCAGTACAACAAAACCAGCGGTGAGTACCGTCTTGAGATAACATCACCGGAAAACATGGCTGGTAATTTCACTGTTTATGACGGAACGACTGTATCACAGCATAACGCGAAAACCAATGAAACAGTCGTACTCGATATGCCCGATGGACAAAAGGGCAACGAGCTGTTTTTCTGTAGCTTTGTCAGAAACTATCTGAATTCCGAGGACGTGGCCGTTGATACCGCAGTAAGCCTTGACGAGACACAATGTACGGTCCTTGAGGCTGTTATTCCCGGAGGAAACCAATATGTCGCTACAGAGAAGGTCTGGATAGATAACGAGAGTCTTAAGCCGCTTAAGTTTGTCATCTATGATGAGAATGGCGGAGAAAGATATGTTATAACCTATAATGAATTTGAATACAACCCGAAAATAGATGATTCTGTTTTCAAGGCTTGATAACGGAGGAGAAAAATGACTGACGAGGAAAGAGTTTTGGCTTTTATTGATTTAGATGCGCTTGCGTATAATATCAGAAATATAAGAGCTAAGACAAAAAAAGGTACCGGTATTATTGGTGTGGTGAAGGCTGATGCCTATGGACACGGAGCGTTTGAAGTTTCTGAGATCCTTTTGGAAAACGGCGCCGACTGGCTTGCTGTGGCTGTAGTCGATGAGGCTGTTAATTTAAGAAATCACGGTATAGATGTTCCTATACTTATATTGGGGTATACGCCTATGGACCGCTTTAAGGATATAGTGAACTATAAAATAATTCAGACGGTATATTCCTATGAGGAAGCTAAAAGGCTTTCAGAAACGGCGGTATCTCTTGGAAAAACGGCTGTTGTACATATAAAAATCGATACAGGTATGGGACGTCTTGGATATAGGGTAAATGAGGACGCGGCCGACGAGATCATAAAAATATCGAAGCTCCAAAATATAGAGATAAACGGAATGTTCACTCATTTTTCAACGGCCGATGAGACTGATAAGACTTACACATTCGGACAGTATGAAAAGTTTATGAGAATGGACGCCATGCTTAAGGATAGAGGACTGGATATTCCCGTAAGACATTGCTCCAACAGCGCATCTATAATCGATCTTGAGGAATTGACACTAGATATGGTTCGTCCTGGAATAATACTCTACGGCGCGTATCCTTCTGATGAAGTTGATAAATCAAAGCTCTCAATCAAACCCGTAATGTCAATAAAAACCCATGTAAGCTACGTAAAAGAGATCGAGGAGGGCGACAGCGTCAGCTACGGCAGAACATATAAGGCTCCGTCAAAGCGTGTAATAGCGACTATTCCCGTGGGATATGCCGACGGCTTCATAAGAACCTACGCGAAGGGCGGCAGAGTGCTTATAAACGGTAAGTTTGCGCCAATCGTAGGAAGGATCTGCATGGATCAGCTAATGGTCGATGTGACTGATATAGAAAATGTAAAAATGAATGATGAGGTCGTCCTTCTTGGCAAACAGGGAGAAAATGAGATCACCGCGGACGAGATCGCGTCGATCCTCAATACAATCAGCTATGAATTTTTCTGTACATTAAGCAAGCGTGTTCCGAGAATATACATAAAGAATGGAAATGTTATAAAAACTATAAAATACGTATAATTTATTTTGGAACCGGAATAAATTTCTTCCCAAGGGCAATAATATCTGCTGAGGATAGTTGAAAAGCAGGTACATATAAGTCAATTTAATACATACCGCTCAACTATTTTTAATACACAAGCGGAGTGTGAAGAAGCATGACAGTCAAACGAGGCGACATCTTTTATGCTGATCTATCACCGGTAGTGGGTTCGGAGCAGGGCGGTATAAGACCAGTGATCATAATACAAAATGATATGGGAAACAAATACAGTCCAACAGTAATATGCGCCGCCATTACATCACAGATAAACAAGGCAAAGCTGCCTACACATATTGAAATTTCAGCGGAAAGATATAATCTGGCAAAAGACTCGGTTATACTTTTGGAGCAGATACGTACAATAGATAAAAAAAGACTGAGGGAAAAAATTTGCAGCACTGACGAGAGACTTATGAGCCTTGTAAATAAAGCGCTTACTGTCAGTCTCGGAATGATAAGTTAAATAAAAAGACTTGTTTAAAATCAATGACACGGTTTCAAAACAAGTCTTTTTTTATTAGACTGACAGCCTTATGATGGGCAGTGGAATGGGAAATATCCGGCGTTTCCGACAGCCAACACTATACGTACTTTGCACATGGACGTCTGTATGGCGGTAAAAACTTCAAATCTGCTTATTTATTGTCGGTCAAATCGCCATTTTTTGCGCAGATGATTTTTAGAGTAGAAAACGTTGTTTATCGCTCCGAGCGAGCGTTTCACGGTATTTTAAAAAAATCATGGCAAAGAATGCTCATTCACGCTGTATAAAAATAGACCCGAACCAAATATATTAAGTAAGTGGTTCGGATCTATTTTACTTAGTGCCGGTGGCCGGACTCGAACCGGCACGGATATTATCCGCTTGATTTTGAGTCAAGTGCGTCTGCCAATTCCGCCACACCGGCATAGCCATTTTTATTCAGCCAGATCATTTTATCACATTTTAGGAATTAAATCAACTTTATTTCAATTTTTCTTTCTCGATCAAATCATTTAAAGTCATATTATCTACAACATTATCAATAGCGTCCTTGATTTTTTTCCAAACAACGACTGAATTGCACGATTTAAGCTTTTCACAAGTCTCGCCGTTCTCGGCAACGCAATACACAGGCGCAAGGGAGCCTTCAAGTATTCTGAGAATATCTCCGACAGCGATCTCCGAAGGAGCCATTGAAAGGGCGTAGCCGCCCTGTGAGCCGCGATAGCTGGTGAGCAATCCGGCCTTGGTAAGAGGATTTATTATCTGTTCAAGATATTTTTCCGACAACTCCTGACTGGCTGCGATTTCCTTCAAAGGTTTATGTCCTTTATTATAATTTTCAGCAAGATAAACCATTATCATAACACCGTATCTGCCTTTAGTTGATATTAGCATAACAAACAAGTCCTTTCAAATTCATACTGTTTTAATAAATATATCACATTAGTATGAATTATGCAATTTTAATCTTTAATATTAAGTTTAGAAACACAATTGGGGCAAATACCAGTAAATTCCATATTATGGCCTG
>CAZBNY010000072.1:0-9090 GCA_964493235.1 uncultured Lachnospiraceae bacterium | reverse complement strand
TGGCCGGCTTTGGAAGCATGGGACTGGCGTCATTGCTGGCCTATAGGCTGTTTAACCACGTGAGGGTCCGTGTATCGACCTGGATCGACCCGTGGACTGACGCCGGTGACACCGGTTATCAGATAACCCAGTCGCTGTTCGCGATAACGACATGGGGATTTTTAGGAAGCGGACTCACAAGGGGTATGCCGGAAAAGATCCCGGTCGTTGAAAGGGACTTTATATTCTCGGCCATATGCGAGGAGATGGGGACTCTGTTCGCGATGGGAATAGTCTGCATATATATGCTGCTGTTTTTGAGAGGAATGTTTATAGCGGTCAGGGCGAAGAAAAGATTTTACAGTATACTCTCGGCCGGAATAGTTATTATGTTCTCTTTCCAGACCTTCCTCATAATAGGCGGCGTGATCAAGCTGATACCGCTGACCGGGGTTACGCTGCCGTTTGTAAGCTACGGCGGAAGCTCGATACTTGTAAGCGTAGCGCTTATAGGGCTTTTGCAATGGGCCAACGGTACGCCTGTGGAAAAGAATAAAAGGGCCGAGCGTGATGAGGAAAATTTTGATAATAGGTTCTCGGTATTTGGACATTCGAAAAAGGGACTGAAAAGCGGTGGCAGGTGATTCGTATGAATAACGGAATGAAAACAAGCATGAAAAGGGTTTTCTGGATACTGGTCGTCCTGTTTTTCCTTATCCTTGGAAAAATGTTTAAGCTTGTGGCGTATGACAGACAGACAATAGCCTCCAACAGCTATAACGCCAGACTTGGGTACGGCAATGAGGACTTTAAAAGAGGTACCATATATGATTCCGAGGGAAAGGTGATGGCGCAGAGCGTCAAAAGCGGCGACGGCTATGTGAGAGAATACCCTTATGGAAAGACCGCCGCCCATATAACGGGATATACGGGCGCAGGAGCTGCCGGAATAGAGGCGGTTGAGAATTTCACTCTGCTTGGCATGGACAATGAGGTAAGCCAGAGAGTAAAAAATATATTTGCGGGAAACGAACTTGCCGGAGATGATGTTTACCTTACAATAGACATGGAAATACAGGAGTTGGCATATGAGCTTTTAGGTAATGAGAAGGGCGCGGCGGTAGTAATGGATCCTACAACAGGAAGGATTATAGCGATGGCGTCAACGCCTTCCTTTGACCCTAATACGGTAAGAGATGACTGGAGCAGGCTTTCGACCGATGAAAACAGTCCGATGCTCAACAGGGCGACCCAGGGATTGTACCCGCCTGGTTCGACCTTTAAGATCGTTACGGCTCTCACAGCTATCAGGAATATTGATAATCTGGATAACTTCGTCTTTGAATGTGAGGGTGAGGTAGAGCTTGGAGAAAAAATAATCCATTGCTTTAATTCCAGGGTACATGGTATTCTTACTATAGATGACGCTATGGCTTATTCATGCAACAGCGCCTTCGCAACGATCGGAGACATGGTAGGAGCCGCCAAGCTGAGAGAAACAGCGGATTCGCTACATATTAATTCCGATGTCAGCTTTGATCTTCCCCTGTCGGACAGCATAGTGTCTCTCAGCAGATTTTCAAATACAAGCGAGCTTGCGGAAACGTCTATAGGTCAGGGCAAGACGCTGGTTACGCCGCTGTACATGGCTATGCTTATCTCGTCTGTAGCAAATGACGGAATAATGATGCAGCCGTATATGGTAGATAAGATAAGCTCATCTGACGGAAAGGTAAAGTCAACGACTATACCTGAGATATATGACACGGTAATGACGGCGGACGAGGCAAACAGGCTGACCGAAATGCTGACAGAGGTAGTCAACAGAGGAACGGGAACTGCGGCACAGCTCAGCGGCTATCAGGCGGCCGGAAAGACCGGAACCGCTGAAAACGGCGGCGAATATGACCATAGCTGGTTTGTCGGCTTTGCCTCGACCGATAATCCCAAGGTGGCCGTGGCTGTCATTCTTGAGAATATAAGCGGCTCGGCAAGGGCCACGCCCATCGGCGGAAAGCTGATGCAAGCTGTGCTTGATAAGCTGGAGGGAAACAGTATAAGCAAAAACAACTATACCCCTGTGACACAGCCGGAGGAAAATAACGGCGATGATCTGAACAGCGAGACCGATATAGTTGAGAATAAGGTATCGCCGGAGGACGACTATGTACTTGGAAGCGATGTGCCTGTTACGGAAAACACGAATGATCCGAAGACAGGCCGGCAGGAGCTAAACGGCGAGGATACCGAAAATAATGGAAATACCGGTAACGGAGATACCAATGAGGGAGATGAAGGGAACGGCTCACCGGCCGTTCCCGGAACATATAAAGATGAATATGGACACCAGCTTAATTTGGTGAGTAAATAGACGGGCAGACTGATAAAAGCGGTTTGTCCTTTTTTATTGCCTCAATTTTCTTTCCCGACAATATTATTGCGAAGATATATTCTATAATGGTTTAAAATTATGGAGCGACTGTCTGGACTTATAGCGGAGAGAGATGAAAACGGAGGGGAAATATGAATATAAATGAATCCATTAGGGAAAGACACAGCGTAAGGCAATATATTGATGAGCCGTTAGAGGCCGATATAGCTTCAAAGCTGAAGGAAAAAATTATATTGCGCAACGAGGGAAAGCGGCCTTTATATTCAGCTTGTCATTGACGAGCCCAGGGCCTTCGATGGCTTTATGGCTCGTTACGGGAGGTTCAGCGGAGTTACAAACCATATCGCTTTGATCGGTAGAAAGAGCAGCCTAATTGAGGAGAACTGCGGCTATTACAGAGAAAGGCTGGCGCTGTTATCCCAAATGCTCGGAATTAATACCTGCTGGGCCGCTCTGTGCTACAGTAAAATAAAATCAGCGTTTATCTTAAACAGCGGGAGGAAAGCTGTGCGCCGTGATCACGACAGGTTATGGAAAAAACGCAGGGTGTTCAGCATAGGTCAAAGGCTTTTAGTAAGGCAGCTAAGTATGACGGAAATATGCCGGACCGGATCAAAAACGGAGTTGAGGCTGCTCTGCCGGGCCCGACCGCGGTAAATCAGCGGAAATTTACGCTTTCGGACATTAGGGATCAGGTTTCAGTCATGGTTGGAGCCGGCTTTTATACAAGGCTGGATCTTGGCGTAGTGAAATATTATTTTGAAATAGGCGCGGGAAAGGAAAATTTCCGCCGGAAATAAATTCAGGCTCCCAAATTACTTTATATAAGCCATATTATGTAAATTTTTATAAAAAATTGGGCCCTTAAAATAGTGAAAATTTAAAGCTATGTGTTGAAATGAAATCGAAAAAGCGGTATACTATTAGCAATTGACAGATACACTATAAACTGTATGGAGGTAATCAGGTGATAGAAGCAGTCAGCTGCGGGGGCGTTGTGATCTTCCGGTGGAAAATTCTTCTGCTGTACAAGAATCAGAACGGACGCTATATGGGCTGGGTATTACCTAAAGGCACTGTGGAAGAGGGCGAAAGCTTTAAGGAAACAGCAATCAGAGAGGTCTGTGAGGAGTCGGGGGCACATGGCCGTGTTATGAAGTATATCGGAAAGACTCAGTACATTTTCCGCGGAACTGATGACATGGTCAATAAGACTGTGCACTGGTATCTGATGTCAACAGATTCTTTTTACTGTAAGCCGCAAAGCGAGGAATTTTTCGCAGACGCAGGGTTCTACAAGTTCCATGAGGCATACCATCTGCTTAAGTTCAATGACGAAAGACAAATGCTGAAACGCGCGTTTTTCGAATACACTGAAATGAAGAAAGCCGAAGGGATAACGCCGAGAAATTTAATTCTTAAAGGCTATAACAATTAAGCCTATGAAAGGAGTTTTTTTATTATGAAAAATCTTGCAGAAACAAATTCTGAGCTTAGAGCATATATTGCCGGACTCAGAGAGGAGGAAAACAGGAACAAGCTTGTATGCCTTATAGTTGCCGGAGCCGTTGTTATAACACTCCTTGTTGTTGGTATCGTATATCTTCTTAAGCGCAGATGCGACGAGGAAGAGTATGATGACTGGGACGAGGAATGGGACGACGAGGACGACGAGTGTTGCTGTGACGATGAATGCTGCTGCACAGACAGCGATGTTGACGACAGTGTAAAGGTACAGAAGCTTGACAAGTAATCGGTGAACTGCAAGTATAAGCCGCAGGGGTGGGAGAAATACTATACCTGCGGCATTTTTTCTATACAGCTAAGGCCATTTTAATATTTAGAGATCGAGGCGGCATTTATGAGAATAAGTGTTAGAGACACATTCAGGGACTATAAGCCTGTCATTTTTATGGCGGTATGTGTAGTGCTGGCGGTTTCGGCGGCAATAGTCAATGATATAACCTTTGAGAGCGTATATGAGTATATAGTTGATAATCAGACGAGGGCGGCTATCATAATTCTCTCGCTGTATGCGTTAAAAAGCGTTACGGTCGTAATTTATTACAGCTTTCTTGTGGCTGTCAGCGGATTTGTGTTTGACCTGCCTGTGGCGATTGCGATAAATTCGGTCGGCACGCTCATCTGCATTACCGTGTCATATCTTATTGGCTATCACACAAAAAACGACGCTATAATCGATAAGCTGAATAAACATAAAAAGATTAAAAAGTATTTTGACAAGTGTGAAACCAATTCATTTCTTGTTTCATATATACTCCATGCGATGGGACTGTCCACTGAGGTGCTGGGGCTGATGTTCGGCTTTGTCAAAATGCCTTATATAAAATACGCGGCAAGCAGCTTAATAGCGATTGCTCCGGGAATGATATGTGTAACGATATTCGGCAGGGAGCTGGACTTTGCGTCATGGGAATTCTTGATAGCCGCGGCGGTCGAGGTGACGGTTATTATTACTGCCTATATTTATTCTAAGAAAAAGCTGTTGAAAGGAAGTAATTGAATATGGACAATAAGGAATTCTTAGGCACGGAAAAGGTGAGCAGACTGCTTTTTAAGCTGGCGCTGCCATCTGTCGTGGCTCAATTGGTCAACCTTTTATATAATATGGTAGACAGGATCTACATAGGACATATGGCAGAGGTCGGAAGCCTTGCGCTGACAGGTGTGGGCGTATGTATGCCCGTAATAATGCTTGTGTCCGCGTTTGCCGCTCTTGTCGGAATGGGAGGAGCGCCGCAGGTGTCTATCTGCATGGGAAAGAAGGACTATGACAAGGCGGAAAAAATAATGGGCAACTGTTTCATATTCCTGATATGCATAAGTGTTTTGCTCACTCTTATACTTTATATATTCGGGGAAAGGTTTTTGATGGTTTTTGGCGCCAGCGAAAACACTATCGGTTTCGCGGTCGATTATTTGAAGATTTATGTTATAGGAACTATTTTTGTACAGATGGCGCTCGGAATGAATATGTTTATTACGTGTCAGGGCTTCACCATAATAAGTATGCTTTCGGTAATAATCGGGGCCGCCATGAATATAGTCCTTGACCCTATACTTATTTTTGGGCTCGGTATGGGAGTTAAGGGAGCGGCACTGGCTACGATAAGCTCTCAGGCGGTCTCAGCCATATGGGTAATATGCTTCCTTTCGGGCAAAAAGACAGGAATCAGGCTTAAAAAGGAAAATTTCAAAATAGATATAAAGGTACTCGCCCCGTGTCTTGCACTGGGAGTTTCTCCTTTTATAATGCAGTCAACGGAAAGCGTATTAAGTATATGCTTTAACTCATCGCTTCTCAAATATGGCGGCGATCTTGCCGTTGGGGCAATGACTATATTATCAACTGTCATGCAGTTCTCTTTGCTGCCGCTTCAGGGACTTTCTCAGGGAGCGCAGCCGATCACAAGCTATAACTACGGGGCCGGAAACGCCGATAGGGTAAAGCAGTCGTTTTGGCTGCTGCTTAGGGTATGCCTGACATATTCAATTTTTTTATGGGTGCTTATAATGATATTCCCGAGCGTGTTCGTCAAGCTTTTCAACTCGGAGACGGCGCTTGTGGAATACGCCTCATGGGCGATGAGAATATATTTTGCGGTATCGGGGATATTCGGAATACAGATCGCCTGCCAGCAGACATTTATAGCCATAGGAAACGCGAAAACCTCGCTGTTTTTGGCTGTTTTGAGAAAAATAATACTTCTTATACCGCTTATATATATCCTTCCTAATTTCTTTGAGGATAGGGCAATGGCGGTATATTTGGCGGAGCCGGTCGCGGATACGCTGGCTGTCCTTACGACGTCCATACTGTTTTATAGGTATTTCAAAAAGACAATGGCGGAAATGAGGGCCAAAAAAGACGGACAGTCTGTTAAAGCATAAAAAATCAGTCGGGAGGAAGAATTATGAAAATGAAGATCGCGCAGGTGCAGATGCCTGTATCAGACAGCAGGGAAAAGACTATAGAGTATATCAGCCCGGCAATTGCCAAATCGGCGGAGAAGGCCGATCTTATCGCTTTGCCGGAAATGTTTAGCTGCCCATACCATGTGGAGAATTTTCCTAGATACGCCGAGGAGGAGCAGGGACATATGTGGCAGGTTTGCTCTGAGCTGGCCAAAAAGCACGGGGTATATCTTTCGGCCGGAACGATGCCTGAAAGGGGAGCCGATGGAAAAATATACAATACGGCGTATGTTTTCGACAGACATGGAAAACAAATCGCGAAGCACAGGAAAATGCACCTTTTTGATATTGACGTCAAGGGAGGACAGTATTTCAAGGAGTCCGATACGCTGACGGCCGGAGACAGGGTCACTGTTTTCGATACGGAATTTGGCACCTTCGGATTATGTATATGCTATGATTTCAGGTTTCCGGAGCTGGCAAGGCTTATGACGCTCAAAGGGGCGCAGGTGATATTGGTTCCGGCGGCCTTCAATATGACTACGGGGCCTGCCCATTGGGAGCTTATGTTCAGGTCCCAGTCAGTCAGCAATCAGGTCTACGCGGTCGGTACGGCTCCGGCAAGAATGGCGGGAGCGTCATATCAGTCATGGGGACACAGCATAATTACCGATCCTTGGGGAACGGTAGTGAACCAAATGGACGAAAAAGAGGGAATACATATAACCGAAATAGACCTTGAACGGGTAAAGGAGATAAGGGAGCAGCTTCCCCTGCTTAAACAGAGGAGAACGGATATATATACGCTTGAGGAAATTAGATAACAAGTAAGCCGCTGTGGAGTGACAGCGGCTTGTATTTTATAGATATCAATCCTGTTTGTCTTCGATTATCATATCCTCGGGCTTTATCTCCTCGGCCTTTACATCGACATCTTCATCAAAGGGAACATCTTCTTCTCTAAACTCTACTTCTTTTAGATCCTCGGGAAGTACGATCTGGCTCATCAGCCTGAAGGTGCTGACAATGACGATTATGTTCTGAAGGCCGTCAATCAGCAGCGCAAAGCCTAAAAGTCTGATCATGGCGTTTGTCGCCTCAAAGGGATTTAAAATCAGACAAATGCCAAAGATGATAGTTATAAGGGCGACGATCTCAATCAGCCACCATTTTTCATGCCCCATAGACTTGGCCTCAAAGCCGACCTTGACCTTGTGAAGACCATCCACCGTTACAATAATTCCGATGACAATAGGGATAATCGGTATTATAAATCTTGGAAAAATAAGGAGGAGCGCTCCGACTATTATAAGGAATATGCCGAAAACAAGGTTAAGCTGGAAAAGAAAGCTTTTAGAGTTTTCCTTATTTTTCACAAAGCCTGATATTTTAATGATACCCCACGCAAGCGTGACCGCCCCGAGAATATAACATATCGTCATAATAGACGTCTCGGGCCAAGCCAAGAAACATATACCGACAACGACAAATATAAACGCGAAAGCGACATAGGCCAATAAAGCCCTTTTAATAATTTCCATAAATACATTCACCTGCTTATAAAGATAACTTCCGTAATTAACATACATTATAATGTGTTTGTCTTAAATTATCAACAATTAAATTGCAGGCATTCTATATCATATTATATTAATGAGCCACACGATAAGAGGAAGCGTAGCTAAACAAAGTACTGTAGAGAAGGTTACTCCTACCGAAGCGTATTCCGTACTGTCAACATTTGCTATTTCTGAAATTATAGGAAGGGACATACCTGCGGGAGTTGCGCAAAGTATTATGAACATAGTAAGATAGTCTCCCTTCAAAAAACCTGTTTTTCCGACTAAAAAATATGCCAGAACAGGGATAATTATCAGCTTGACAGGCGCGGCTGTGAATGAAAACAGGTTTGATTTAAACTTTGACATATCCATTCTTCCTATGGCTAACCCTATGTATATGCTTGCGAAATATTTGCAGGTGCCGCCGACATTTTTTGCTGTTTCCCATACTATATTGCCGTCTACGTTTATGTTTAAGAGCATTATTAAGAATCCGGCCAGAATTGAAATGGTGATAGGCGATATTAATTTTTTAAAGCTAAGCTTTCCGTTTCCGGCTGCTATACACGGGCCTATTACCCAATAGTAAAACGAGTCAACCATAAGATAGGCGGCCGCAGCAATTCCGGCTTTTTCGGGAAATATAGCCGTAATGAGCGGTATTCCTATATAACCGGAATTTCCGTAGCACTGTAAAAGCACATTCATGCTTTTATTAGGTTCGTCCATTTTCAGAAAGCGTATGAAGAATTTAGATAAAATGACGGAAAATGTATATATAAATAAAGTGGCGGCAAACAGCCTGAGTCCCTCGGCAAGGCTTGACCTTGAAACAGAGCCTATAATAGTGCAGAGCATAAATGGCAGTATCAGCTTTGCGATAATTGCCGAAAGACTGTCAATAAGATTATTGTCAAAAAGCTTTGCCTTCTGCCAGCATATACCGATTATCATAAGAGTTGCGATAATTTTAATTTGATCAATGAGTACGGGAAATTCAGAACCCATTTCAATCCCTCTTTTCTTTATATAATTATAATTTATTATATCATTTAAAAAGCTGGTGTAAAATACAAATATGGAATTATAATTATAACCTAAAGTTATGATACTATGATATAATAAAATAAAGCGAGGTGCGAAAATATGTTTGATGAACAATTGAAATATTTTATTACCATAGCCGAATGCGGGAGTTTGACGAAAGCCGCCCAAAAGCTA
>CAZBNY010000071.1:0-9218 GCA_964493235.1 uncultured Lachnospiraceae bacterium | reverse complement strand
TGTTATTAAAAAAGGAGCATCTCTGCTCCTTATTCTGCGGTTAACAGGGCTTGAACCTGCACTCTTTCGAACCGGATTCTAAGTCCGGCGCGTCTACCAATTCCGCCATAACCGCTTATATATATTAAAATAACAAAAGCAAGCTATTCGCTTGCCCAACTACATAAATGCTCGAACATTCCCGATAGCGGAAAATTTGGACATTCACTCTCATTTCCTATTATAAAACATTCGGCAAAGCTTATCAATAGCTTTGCCGAATAATGTATGAACCAGGAGGGATTCGAACCCCCGACCCACGGCTTAGAAGGCCGTTGCTCTATCCAACTGAGCTACTGATCCATATTTGATACATACAAAAAGCGGGTGAAGAGAATCGAACTCTCGTGTTCAGCTTGGAAGGCTGACGTTCTACCATTGAACTACACCCGCACCGGTCAATCAACAATAGCTATTATATATACAAAAGCAGTTTTTGTCAACAACTTTTTTCGCTTTTTCTAAAATTTTTCAGGCTCATTTTTTGTCCGGATCCGCGGCATTTTGCTTTCCTCCGGTTTTTATTATATCACAGACCGTAAGACTTTCACCCTCCACAGTGAAGCGTATTTCCATGTCGGCGTATCTCATTCCGTAGACCCTCTCGGGGTCATTTTGGTACGCCGGACGGGGATCCTGTGACAAGATCTCCATTACGGCCTGCAGATGCTCATCAGAAATACGGCTCCTGAGCCATTCAGGGCAATTTACCTTAAGGCCGTATCCCCTCACCTTATCCGAAAATCCGCCGCTGGCGTCAGGGTGGCTGTCCGTAAAAGGCAGATACGGCTTTATATCATATATCGGCGTGCCGTCCAGCATATCCGCTCCCGAAACGACAAGCACAGGGCCTTCCGCACTCTGCCAGACGACCTTCTCCAGCCTTACACATGAAAGGCCTATGGGATTTGGCCTAAAGGGTGAGCGGGTGGCAAACACTCCCATACGCCTGTTTCCTCCCAGTCTCGGTGGTCTTACCGTCGGCGACCATTGGTTCCTTACCGCTTTTGAAAACTCCCACAGAAGCCAGATATGAGAATAATCCTCCAGTCCCCTTAAAGCGTCGGGGTTCCTGAATTCAGGCTCAAAGACTATCCTTGCCGCCGACGAGGCGACAAGGCCGCTTTGTCTCGGTATGCCGAACTTTTCTTTATACTCTGTATGTATTCTGGCTATTATTTTCATAACGGCTCCTCGTAATCACGCCCATCTGATAGGATCTTCATCGCCAATGAGCAGAATATCATTATGTATGGCTCTCACCCTTGGGTTTATGAGCTGGTCAACGTGCATATGCCCGAAATACCATTTTTTAAGTCTTGGAGACTCAGAGATCATTTTATACCAGCTATCCAGCTCCGAGGGAAGATGATAGTCGCTGTCGATAGTCTTGGTTCTTGAAATAAACGCTCTGGCAAACAGCGGCGTTTCATGGGTTATAACATAGTCTATTTTTTCCAGGTTCGCGGCAAGCTGTTTCCTGCCGTACTCCATCTCGCCGGCGTCCGGCTCCTCCTCCCTCCACCAGCTTATGCCTTCCTCTCTCCGGTCCTTATCGACAGAACGCGCGCCGCCGAAGGTAAAGTAATTATCACCGTATATGGAGTAAATTTCCCCGCGCATAAGGTGATAGACCCTTTCCGCCGCGCGGTGTACCCTGCCCCCGTTCCAGAGGCTTATTTTCATGCCGTTGAGCACCGCGTGGTTCTCATGGTTTCCGTCTATAAAAGCGACTGTTCCCGGGAAAATCTGCTGAAGGCTTTCTACGGTATATTTATAGTCGGCTTTCCAGACATAACCCGCGTCTCCGGCTATTATCAATATATCCTCCTCATTAAGCCTGACCTTTTCAACAAAGCCGAACAGAGGATTGAATGTTCCGTGCTTATCTCCTGTAATAAAAACTCGTCCCGCCACGTCGTCACCTTTTATTTTTATAATAATAAATTCCGTTCTTTTCTTCCCTGTCGATTTTGCCTGAGAAATATAAATACTGCAAATGCGCTATGGCCTCGCCCGTCGCGAACCACTTCTGCGGAGCCGGAAAATCGTTCCAGTTCTTACAGTCTATCTCCCATGTCATGTCAGCGGCAACGGTGTAGGCCGTTTTCCACTCGTTTCCCAAAATTTTAACGACCTCCGCCAGTCTGTTCTCATGGTGTCTGTAAAGCTCCTTTATCCTGTCGTACATATTTTCCACAGGCGTGCCATGCGCTGACAGCAGCAGCTCAACGTCAAGCTTTTCTATTTTGGCAAGGCTGTCAAGATATTCCTGCAAAGGGTTCTCCATACTCAGCTCGATACAGATATTCGGCGTTATCGTTCCGAGGATATGGTCTCCGCAGAAAAGTATTTTTTTCTTTTCATCATACAGGCACATATGCCCCGGAGTATGACCCGGTGTTTCAATTACCCTCAGCTCATATCCGCCGTATTTCAGCACATCGCCTTCATTGACATATGTAAAATCCACCCTGCCCGTATGGCAGTATTTCCTGCCCGGGTGAATATCGGTGTTCCTTCCAAATCCGGCCTTCGGGAAGCCGTACTTTATAAACAGGTCGTCCAGCATTCTCCAATAGAGGTTCCCCGCCTCGAAGTTTATCAGCTCCCCATCGGTCTCTCCGGAATAGACGATACTGTTTTCATCGGCAAATTTCTGCACAAGTCCGCAGTGGTCAGAATGGAGATGGGTTATAAACAGATCGGTCGAGCCAATGCCAAGCTCGTCAAAGGCGCTTCTCAACGCCTCTTCGCATTCCGGCCTGTTAAAGCCGGTATCTATAAGTAGGTTCTTTTCTCCGCTTATTATATAGGCGTTTATCTCCCTAAGCGGGTTATTGGGCAGCGGCACTACTTTTTTATATATGTTATCGGCAATCTTAGTTAACATGGTTCCTCCTAAAATATATTGATTTGCTGTTAATCCTATCAGGACCGGGCTGTATTGTCAATCTGTTTTTAAGGTGTTAAACTGAGAACGGCTGTGCCTATACACAGCCGTTCCTGTTTAGAAGAGATTTATATGAAAAAACGTACAGCTGCCATTGGCAGTCCAACCTGTATTTTTATAATATCATAAACCCAGCATTGTTTTCAACAAAAAACCTGCATTTTTTAAAGAACCGAGCAAAGAACCGGCACCGTCAGCATGGAAAGCAGCGTTGAGACAAATACCGCCTTGGAGGCGTAATGTCCGTCCCCGTCATATTTGTCCGCCAGAATAGCCGTTGTGCTTCCCGCCGGCATACCCGACATTATTACCGTTACGCCAAGAAGCACCGAGTCTATATGTATCAGCTTAAGCACGGCGAAAATGATAAGCGGAAAAACGACAAGCCTTATGAGCGAAAAATACAGCGCGCTTTTATCAAATATCTCCCTTATCGTACACTCCGAGAGGATACAGCCTATTATAAGCATAGAAACAGGTATCGTACACCTGCTGAGATATGTTATCGTTGTAGTCACGAATTCCGGCAGCGGAGGCGAGAATATCATCATTACTATCCCTATGAACATCGATACGATACACGGGTGGAGAAGTATCGTCTTAACTGCCGATCTCCTGTCAACACTTGTGAAAAGGGCCAGACCGGACGTCCACATGGTTATCCTTATGGGGAGCTGAAACATGGATACATAAACAACACCAATACTTCCGTATATGTTTTCCGCTACAGGCATACCGATAAAGCTTGAGTTTGAGCATATAAGGCCGTAGTGCATTACGTCCCTTTCATTTTTCGGAAACCTTTTGAACAGCCTGCCGCCGAAAATCACCGCCACAGCCTGTATAACGGTCGAGAGCACCAGCGCCAGTATAAGGTTTTTGGCAACGTCCCCTCCATGAATGTCAGCCGTGAATGAGGCTATTATGTTGCTTGGCAGCACTATGTTTATAAGCAGGTTTGACAGGCTCGACTGTCCCTCCTTAGAAATAATATTCAGCTTTCTGCATACTATGCCCACGACCATTATTGTGAATAAAACGAGCTGTAGGCTGAGCATTTTAGCAAACGCTTCCATTTAAAAACACCCTCCAATCAATCCAAACTTTTTCTATTATACATCACAACCTTTTACAATGGAACAAAAACCTCCAAAAAATACATGAATTTTTCAGGCTCATACACTCGGCCGCATTCTCATATTTATTATATTAAGAAATAAATTTTGGAGCGGATATGAAGTTCAGGGCACTTTATCTAAGGAATTTAAAAAACTCGCCGGCCGTTGTCCTTCTCAGCTGCATAATGATAGCGGCAGGGATAGCTGACAGCCGCCGCACGGTACATACAATGCTGCCCGTCGAAAACAGGGTAGTCATAATAGACGCGGGGCATGGTGGGTTTGACCCGGGTAAGACCGGCACCAACGGTGAAAACGAAAAGGATATAAATCTGAAAATAGCTCTCTGTCTCCGGCAGTATCTGGAGCAGAGCGGAGCCGTAGTCATCGTCACAAGGATCGATGACGAGGCCCTCGGCGATTCAAAAAAGGCCGACATGAACGAAAGACGCAGCATAACCAATAACAGCGGCGGCGACATACTTGTAAGTATACACCAAAATGCCTTCACCTCAGACAGCGCCTCAGGAGCACAGGTCTTTTACTACAAGACAAGCGAGGACGGAAAGCGCCTTGCCGAAGCCATACAGCAGTCGCTTATAGACACGCTGGATAGTGACAACAGCCGTCTTGCCAAGTCAAATTCGGACTACTATGTGCTGAAAACAACGGAAATCCCAGCCGCAATAGTTGAATGCGGCTTCCTGAGCAACGCACGTGAGGAGGCCCTGCTCAATACCGATGAATATCAGCAGAAAATAGCCTGGGCCATCTATAAGGGCATATTGTCATATTTCGGTGAATAAAACACGGGTATAGACAAATCCGATCCGGATAATGGCCGGTGCCATAAAAACACAGCAAGTATTTGAACCGCAGGCGTTCATCACTTTTTATAGATGTTTTCTATGCCGCATTACGTCGGTGTAAAGGTTCGTAAAACAAAGAATTCTCATGGTATAAATGCCATGAGAACCTGTTGTTAATATCTCTGTCTGTCCTCGTCAGGATACTGTTTTGATGAAGGGCGGCCATAGCTGCCCTTATAGTGAGAATGGTGATGTTATTTATATTTATTCCGGTGCCTGCTTAGTATGCTGTTTGCCATATGCTCGACACGGAATATTTACTTTCATCGATCATTGCCGAAGCCCATTATTTTCGATAACGAAAGTATAGCGTTGTACAAAATCAAATACCGGATATTTATAAAAGGCCATAGGATTTCTCTATGACCTTTCGGCTCTTATTCAAATTCCTGTTCTATCAGCTTGATAAGCTTCTTTACAACTGACGACATCGGTACGTTTCTGTTCCTTATAACGCCAATTGTCATTACCTCCTCGGAATCAAGCGGGATAACGGCTATGTCCTCCTTAAGGTCATCTGAAAGCAGTCCCGTTCCAATGTCATAGGCCATATTGTTTTTTATAAAGCTGACGCTCGTATACAGGTCGTTTGTATATATATTTTTATTGGAAAAATGGGCGTCATCGTTTATTTCCTCGGCGAAAAACATCGGGATATTTTCCTCAAGATTATAGTTGACAGCCATATACGGCTTCAGATCCCTGTAGCGCAAAAATTCTCTGCCGGCCAGCGGGTGGCTTTTGCTCAGAAATACGTGCGGCTTTGTTTTCTTTATCTCGATAAACTCAATACTGTTTTGGCCCAGCAGGCGGTTTATGTATTTTTCGGAATAGCCGGCCTTATAAATAACGCCTATGTCGCTTCTTAGCTTCGCGACGTCCTCTATTATGTTCATCATATTGGTTTCTTTTATCCTGAGCGTATATTTTTCCGCGTCTATAGAACCGGCCAGCTTTGACATGGCTTCTATCAAAAACGAATAGTGCTGGCTGGAAACCGTCAAAAGCTCCCTCCTCGACCTTTTCTCATTCCTGAAATGTCCGAGGATCTCATCGCTTTTGTCAATTAACTCCAGAGCGTATCTGTACAGCTCTCTGCCCTGTTCCGTAAGGTGTACTCCCTTCGGGGTCCTGACAAAGATCTCTATTTCCAGCTCCTTTTCCAGTTCCTTTACCACGCTGCTGACGCTCGGCTGTGAAATATACAGCTTTTGCGCCGCCTTTCCGAAAGAACCGCTCTCCGCTATAACTATGAAATATCTAAGCTGCTGCAACGTCATATTTGTCCCTCCCCGCCTAGAAACATATCTTTTTACTAGGATTATAATTCCTATATGAGCTTTTTACAATACCCATAGAAAATTTTTATCGCTTTTAATGTAATTTCAATATAACAAAGCCCGAAAACCTGCTTTCAAAATAGGCTTATTTGCTTTATAGTAAATGACATATTAGCAATAATACTAATATCATAAATTTTTTAATGTAATCGTCAAAATAGTTTTAAAAAGAAGAATTATTGATAAATGAAAAAAGAAACGACGGCTTTGTCGCCAGGCCGGGCTTCATATTCGCCGCGGCCGGTTCGGCTGCGGGTCTTGGAAAAGTGGAAGTTTCCATATATTCTCGGAGCAAACGGCGGCGAAATATTTCTTGCGGCGGGTTTAATAATATGCGATATAGCAGCTGTTTTCGTCTGCCTTTTTGAAAGCGCTATAGGCAAGCATACCGTCCCGGCGTTACGGCCGCTTACGCTAAAACAGCTTCAGAAAAGGGAGCCGGCAAGAAACAGGCGACTTTAGGATTTTCAGGCATACTTTCATGTTTCGCCATGCTTTTATATTACAGCGTAGTTGGCGGCCGGATAATGGATTATTTCTTCTTGATCTTCCTTAACGGCTTCGGCATTATCTAAAAATCACATAATAATTGCCCCCTAAACCCCGATAGAGAACCTGTCACCCCAGACAGGTCCTTTTTCCGGCGTCAATATTGACCGTTCTCTCATATATTTTTGCCCTTATCAAAAAATATCTGTCAGAAATCCATAAAAACACGCCGTTTTAAGAATATGATGGCCGCTTTCGGCGATCCTGCCGCTTTGCCACGTTGACCTTCACGTGAAATTATCGTATAATGTTCTATATTGCAAAACGCGGAGGATAAATAGAATGGCTACAACCAAAATCATACAGTCTTTAGAAAGAGCATTTTCCATACTTGAGCTGTTCCAAAACAGCAAGCCTGAGCTGAGCCTGAAGGAAATAGCCGACGCTCTCGGTCTGAATAAAAGCACGGCCTTCGGCCTTGTGAACTCTCTCACAACGCTCGGCTATCTTTTGCAGAACGAGGAGAACCAAAAATACAGTCTTGGCATCAAAATTCTCTCTCTTACCAATGCCGTTAAGATGAATAATATACTTATAAGGGTCTCCCGGCCTTATCTTGAGGAGCTTTCGGCAAAATACCGTGAGACCGTCCACTCGGCACAGGAAATGAGCGGCAGTATTGTATACCTTGACAAGGTCGAGGCTGACACCTCGATATATATAAATACCCAGATGGGAACCAAAAACTATATGCACTGCACCGGTGTCGGCAAGGTGCTTCTGGCCTACAAGAGCGAGGCAGATCTGGACGCCTTCCTTTCCCGCCCGCTTAAGCCGCTTACCTTCAATACCATAACCGACCCGACGGCCTTCAAGGCGGAGATGGCCAAAATACGCGCCAACGGCTACGGCGGAGACGATGAGGAAATAGAGATAGGTCTTTCCTGTGTCGCCGTCCCTGTTATGAAGTCAGAAAACCAGGCCGGCTTCGCCATAAGTCTCGCCGGGCCTACCGTCAGAATGAACGAGCATAAGAAAAACGGTGTCGCCGACGATCTTAAAAAAACGGCGGCAATACTTTCCGAAATAATATACGGGTACAAAAAATAAGTTTTTAAACCTTGCGCTGACAAAACTCGGCATCGGCAATTTTACAGTCCGCGCGGCTTAAAATCGTCCGTAATAAAATAGGACATCATTGGAGGATAATAATACGAAGAAAAATTGCGTATGATCGGTTCCGCCATGTTGATCATAGCAGTTATATTTGTGATAATCGCTTTTATGGCAATGGGTTCCACGATCACCCTTCCGTTTACGGTTGGACGGCTCCGAGCATCAGACATATCCGGTTGTGATGATTTTATTGTTTGCGGTGTCTTTTTTTTGCTAAGGACGTAAAATGCTGACGCTGTTATTTGATACGAAAAGCATATAATAAAGGGCAGGATCATCTCCTGCCCTTTTTGTGTATTTATTTTTTCGCTCTCTGTGCCGCTTCCCTGCAGGCGTTTATGTAATAGTTCACATCAAGTCCCACCGTTACGGAATCATAGCCGTCGGCAAAGTACGCGCCTGCGGCGTCGGGGTCCATAGTGAATATGATAACGGGTTTTCCGGCGTCATGGCACGCCTTCTTGATCCTGTTAAGCGCCGCCTTAAAGTCAGGATTGTCAAACTCTCCGCCTATTCCCATACCTATCGACAGGTCGAACGGTCCGATAAATATTCCGTCAACTCCGTCCATCGACGCTATCTCCTCTATATGGGAGAGACAACCGGTGGTCTCACACTGGGGTATTACAAGCACTTCCTCATTCCAGTATTCCATCTGCTTATACATCGGCTCGTCGGAAGGATAGTCGCAGCCCCAGCCGTCCTTTCTTGACGGGCAGAAGCCTCTCGCTCCCACAGGACTGTATTTGGCCCATTTGATAATATTTTTTATATCCTCTACCTTTTCCACAAACGGTATTATGAGACCTCTTGCCCCTATATCAAGCGGCTTCATTATCGCCGATCTGGATATTTCCCTTACTCTTACAAAGGGCGTTATTCCGCTGAGATCAGCGCCCCTTACGGCGTTCAGCGTACTCTCTCCCTCAAAGGTCCCATGCTCATTGTCTATAATAATATAATCAAAACCGCTTCTGCCTATACATTCAGCCGCCGTGACCGAGCCTATCTCAAAAAATGTACCGACGGGTTTTTCTCCCGCTCTGACCTTTTTCATAAAATCATTCATGCCAATTCTCCTTGTCCGATCAGTTTTCGATTATAGCTCCCTTGTCTGCTGACGAAGCTACCTTTGAGTAAAGTCTGAGATAGCCGTTGGGAATATCCTTTTCGGGACGTTTCCATGTCTTGAATCTCTCGGCGATCTCCTCATCGGGAACATGAAGCTCAAGTC
>CAZBNY010000070.1:0-9232 GCA_964493235.1 uncultured Lachnospiraceae bacterium | reverse complement strand
AAAGTTTTGACCTCCCACCTGTATTTTTAGAAAAACATAAACTTTTTGCTGATTTTGAGCCCCCTCAGTAAAGTGTTTGTGTCTTTTTTAGCCTACATTCTTTTTGTTTTGGCGTCCTTTTCTATGTCGTTATGGCTTATGATCACGCTATGGTTCACTCTCAGCCTTTCAAACAGTCCGTTGGCAAGAGTAACCGAGCGATGCTTTCCTCCGGTACAGCCGATAGCGATGACCAACTGGTTTTTGCCCTCCTTTATATACATCGGTATAAGAAATTCCAGCATATCAGTCAGCTTGTCCAAAAATATACGGCTCTCCTCAAAGCTCATCACATAGTCGGATACCGGCGAGTCGTTGCCCGTAAACTCCCTAAGCTCAGTTATATAATAAGGATTCGGCAGAAACCTTACGTCAAAAACAAGATCCGAATCCATAGGTATCCCGTATTTAAATCCGAAGGAGCAGACCTTTATTATAAGCGAGTCAAAGGTGCTGTTGTCCTTGAATATCCTGTTTATCTGTTCCTTAAGCTCCCTTGTAAGTATACTGCTTGTATCTATAATATATGTCGCTCTCTGTCTTACATCGGCAAGCATGGCCCTTTCCTTGCCTATGCCCGTTTCCAGAGAGCCTCCTCTGGAAAGCGGATGCGACCTTCTTGTTTCCTTATATCTCTTTATCAGGGTTGAATCAGAAGCGTCAAGATACAGTATCTCATAATCATAGCCTTCATTTTTAAGCTCCTCCAGTCCCTTAAAAAGGTCGCTGAAAAGCTTTCCGCCTCTTATATCTATTCCGAGAGCAACCTTGTCAATGGAGCCGTCCTGCTCAAAGCAAAGCTGAGAAAACTTTGTTATAAGAGCCGGCGGAAGATTATCCACACAGAAAAAGCCTATGTCTTCCAAAAACTTAAGAACAGTGGTTTTTCCCGCTCCGGACATTCCTGTTACTATAACAAATTTCATATGCGCTCTCTCCTTTCTTTGCTTAGTATTTTTTATTTCCTGCCGATCATTCTTACTTCCGGTTTAAGTACTATATTGAATTTATTATACACCGTTTTTATACAGCAGTCTATAAGGTCGGCTATATCTTTGCTGGTGGCGTTTCCGGTGTTTATAATAAATCCGGCATGTTTCTCAGAGACCTGCGCCCCGCCTATGGTTTTTCCCTTAAGTCCGGAATCCTCTATAAGTTTTCCCGCGAAATATCCATCAGGACGCTTGAAGGTGCTGCCCGCGCTCGGGAAGTTGAGCGGCTGCTTATCCCTTCGTCTGGCGGCAAAATCGGCCATTTTTTCCTTTATGCTTTCTTTATCGCCTTCCTCAAGCTCAAATTCCGCCCCGACGACTATATATCCGTTGTCCTGTATAGCCGAATGTCTGTAGGAAAGCTCGAGCTTATCGGCCGGAACGGTCAAAATATTCCCGTCCTCGTCTATCACGTCAGCCGAAACTATCACGTTTTTTATTTCCCCGTCGTATGCGCCCGCATTCATAAAGACCGCTCCGCCAACGCTTCCCGGTATTCCCGACGCGAATTCAAGTCCTGTCAGAGAATGCTCGGCGGCTGCGGCCGACAGTGACGAAAGGAGCGCTCCGGCCTCGGCATATATTTTATTTCCGTTTACCGTTATTTTATTCATTGACGAGCCTATCTCTATTACGGCTCCCTCTACACCGGCGTCGGACACAAGCAGATTTGAGCCGTTACCGATTATAATATAAGGGATATTCTCAGTTTTCAGTATTTTTATGGCCTTTATTATGTTTTCACGGCTATCGGCATTTACAAAAACGTCGGCCTCTCCGCCCGTTTTAAAGGACGTGTGCCTGCTCATTGGCTCGTTTATGAGAACTTTATCAAATATTTCCCTCAGTCTGTCTATATACATAGCGCACCTCAGTTAAAGATTTAGTCTTTGCTTTATTGTTCCGTCCGGTCTGACAAGGCGCTTCTGCCTGTGGTTTATCGCCGCGGATTCGATTATGACGGCCACATTACGTCCGGGACGTATTGGTATCGTCTTGCAAACTATTTTATTCCCTAGAATTTCTATATATTCGTCCTCAAGGCCCAGACGGTCATACTTCTCATTGCTGTCCCAGCTTACCAGCTTGACGACTATATCTATATTTTGTGAAGCCTTTACCGCTCCCGCGCCGTAAAGCTCATGCACGTCAAGTATACCTATTCCTCTTACCTCTATGAGATATCTTATAAGCTCCGGACAAGTACCAACAAGCGACTTATGCGATATTTTTTTGATCTCAACGGCATCGTCGGCAACAAGTCTGTGACCTCTCTTTATAAGCTCCAGCGCGGCCTCGCTCTTTCCTATGCCGCTCTCTCCGATAATGAGCAGTCCCTCGCCGTATACGTCCACGAGGACTCCGTGCATAGTGATCTTCTGGGCAAACTCGACGTTCAGCCATTTAGTAGCCTCGCTGTACAACTCAGACGCTCCGCTTCTCGTCTTAAATACCGGGACAGAATACTTTCTCGCCACGTCAAATATCTCCGGAAACGGTTCAAGACTGCGGCAGAAAACCATGCATGGTATATTATAGCTGAAAAGCTTATCTATTGTTTCAAGTCTTATCTCGGCGGACTGATTTTGCATATATGTATGCTCTATGCGGCCTATTATCTGTATTCTTGTGTTGTCAAAATGGTCGAAAAAGCCGGTAAGCTGCAGCGCCGGTCTGTTTACATATTTCTGCGTCAGCTCTCTGCCCTCAAGCGTGATATCCGGCGTCAGATTTTCCAGCTCAAACTCATCAGCGAATTTTTCAAGTGCTACTACTGTCTGTGAACCCATTATCATTTCTCCTTTTAATGTTCTAAGTGAAAGAAGGCGTAAACGCTCTCGGCCGCCTTTATAGTCATTCCCTCGGCCTCAAGAAGCTCCTCCACCTCAGCGTTTTTTATGGCCTCTATATCGCCGAAGCGCTTCATAAGCGCCTTTCTTCGCTTTGGCCCTATGCCCTCTATATCGTCAAGTATCGAGTGTACCTGTTTATCGTTTCTCAGCTGTCTGTGATACTCTATGGCAAAGCGATGCACCTCGTCCTGTATCCTTGTTATCAGCTTAAATCCTTCGGAATTGGCCTTAAGCTCTATTTCCTCATCATTGTACAGCAGTCCCCTGGTCCTGTGCCTGTCGTCCTTTACCATACCGCAGACGGGTATGTGAAGTCCGACATTGTCCATCGCGTTGAGCGCCGCCGTTATCTGGGTTTTTCCGCCGTCCACAAATATCATATCCGGGAGTCTGGTAAAGCTGCCGGTCTCGTCCTTTTCCCTCAGATAGTGCGAAAGCCTTCTTGTGATGACCTCCTCCATCGAGGCGAAGTCGTTGGCCCCGACCACGGTTTTTATCCTGAACTTTCTATAGTCGCTGTTTTTGGCCTTTCCGTTTTCAAATACGACCATCGACGCTACCGATTCAAATCCCTGAGTATTTGAAATATCGTAGGATTCTATCCTCACCGGTATTTTGTCCAGTCCCAGCGCGTCCTTTATCTCCTCCAGGGCGCCTATCGTCCTGCTCTGCTCCTTCTTTATGCGCTCGCCTATCCTCTCAAAGGTTATGGCGGCGTTTCTGGCGGCAAGCTCTACCATTTTATGTTTATCGCCCTTTTTAGGCACCGTTATCGTCACCTTGGAACCGCGCATACTTTCCAGCAGCTCAATGATAGCAGGCTCCTCCTCGGCAACAAGCTTCTCCTCAAGTATAAGCTCCCTGGGGATATATGCCGTTCCGCTGTAGAACTGCTTTACAAACTGGGTCATTATACCGCTCCGGTCTATATAGTCGGGAGCGTTTATGAGGAAATGCTCCCTTCCCGACAGCTTTGACCCTCTTATGAAGAATACCTGCACCAGCGCCTCGTCCATAGCTCTTGAAAACGCTATAACGTCACTGTCTCCCACTCCCGTGTTCGTTATCTTCTGCTTCTCCATTATCTTTTTGACCCCGGCGATCCTGTCCCTATAGGCGGCCGCCTTCTCAAAGTCCATTTCATCGGAAGCGGCATACATCAAGGTCTCGAGATATTTGATTATATAATCGTATTTTCCCTCAAGCACGGCAATGGCCTCGTCAACTATTTTTCGGTACTCCTCCTGCGAAACAAGACCATCGCAGGGAGCAAGGCATTGTCCTATGTGGTAGTTGAGACACGGGCGTTCCTTTCCCGCCTCCTTCGGGAGGCTTTTGCGGCATTTCCTTATGGGGAAAAGCTTGTTTATCAGGTCGACCGTCTCCTTAGCCGCCGTGGCGTCGGTTATCGGTCCGAAATACCTGTTTTTATCCTTTACATAGTTTCTTGTAATGAATATCCTTGGAAACGGCTCGTTGGTCGTGACCTTTATATACGGATAGGTTTTGTCGTCCTTCAGCATTACGTTGTATTTGGGACGATGCTCCTTGATAAGGTTGCACTCCAAAAGAAGGGCCTCCATCTCGGAGTCCGTGACTATATACTCAAAATAGGCAATATGCGAAACCATTGCCGCGACCTTCGGGTGCTTGTTCCTACTGCTTTGGAAATACTGGCGCACGCGGTTTTTAAGGTTTATAGCCTTGCCGACATAGATTATCTCGTCAGAGGAGTCGTGCATTATATAAACGCCGGGCCTGTCCGGCAGTTTTTTCAATTCTTCACTGAAATCAAACATATCGTTCTCCCGTTAAATTATCATTTTTTTATTATATCACAAATAAACTGATAATGAAAAACTTTTAGAGGCTTATATTTTATGTATAAAAAAAGCGTTGTAAGAGGAGCGGCCATACTTACCGCCGCCAACCTCATAACAAGGGTAATGGGCTTTTTCTACAGAATATATATGTCAGAGGCCATAGGAGCGGAGGGTATCGGCCTTTATCAGCTTGTCATGCCGATATATATACTCAGTTGGAGCATCACAAGCTCCGGCTTCTCGACCACCGTTTCACGTCTTACAGCCCGTGAGAACGCCAGGGGAAACCATTCCAACATAAACAGGCTTATTATAACGGCCGTACTTCTGTGTATAGCTATCAGCCTTTCAGTCGCCGTCATAATGTTTTTCGGAGCTGATTTCATTGCCGATAGCATAATAAAGGACTACAGAACGGCTGTGTCACTTAAAATACTCGCCTTTTCCGTTCCGTTCATGGCTGTAGGCTCCTGCGTCAGGGGATATTTTCTCGGAATGCAGCAGCAGAGCATTCCGGCGGCGTCTCAGGTTCTGGAGCAAAGCGTAAGAATAGCGTCCATACTTGTGCTGGCTCCCATGCTTTCCTCAAAAGGACTTGAATACGCCTGCGCGGCCGCTGTCATCGGAGTCCTTCTTGGAGAGGCGTTCTCATGTGTTTTCACCATTATAAGCTATAATGGCTTCAAACACAAAAAGGAATATAAAAAAAGACCGGATATTTCCATCTCAAGATGCGTCGTCCTAATACTGTCCATGTCGATACCTCTCGCGGCCACACGTGTCAGCGCCTCCCTGCTTACGGCTTTTGAAAACATACTTATCCCGCAAAAGCTTCAGGCCTTTGGCGAAACGGGCGAGTCGGCAATGAGCATTTACGGCAATCTTACCGGCATGGCGATACCGCTTATACAACTGCCCTCGGCGCTCCTTATGGCGATAGCGACCGCCCTTGTGCCCACCATAAGTGAATCCGCCGCCATCGGAAACAGCCGCAGAATAACCGAGACCGTATCGCTCACCATTATGTTTACCGCCATAATAGGAATAGGGTCAGCCTGTCTTTTCGCCGTTTTTCCCCACGAGCTTTCTGTGGCCGTCTATGACAGGTATGAGCTGGGCGACCTTCTCATCAAGCTGGTGCCTGCCTGTCCTTTGCTGTATATGCAGATAGTTCTTTCGGGAATACTCAACGGTCTTGGCCGGCATATATTCATATTCAGAAACAACATAATCTCATCTGTTATAAACATAATTTTTATCTGCTATCTGGTGCCCATGTACGGCACTGACGCATACATAGCCGGCTGGTGCATAAGCCTTATCGTATCAGTGGCACTCAGCGTATACAAGGTCAAAAGCATTACCGGAACAAGACTCAATATCGTCAACTGGGTGTTCAAGCCAATTGTCTCGGCGGCAGCGGGCGGTCTTACCGCTAAATGCGTGCTGAACTACCTTGTCCCGTCCAGACTTATATATATTATGATCGCCGCATTTATGCTCCTGCTGTACGTTATCTTTCTTTTCGCAATGGGAGCGGTCAGCAGGAAAGACCTGAAATGTCTCCGCGGCTGAATAAAAAAGGATAAGCCAAACATGACTGTCAGCTTATCCTTTTGATTTATCTGTAATTGTAGCTCTTTACGACCTCTCTGATAGCCTGAGAGATGGCGTCGGCGAATTTCTGTCTGCCGCTGTCGCTTGTGATCAGCGCCATGTCGTTGCTGTCTGTCATAAAGCCGGTCTCCACAAGGGCCGCGGGAACGGTCGTGCGGTTAAGCACAATAAGGTCAGAACGGTTCTTGACACCTCTGTCATAGGTTCCTGCCACGTTTGTAACGTATTTCTGGAGTACGCTTGCGAGCGTGTAGCTTGTAAGTCCACCATTGCCCTCTCCGCTGTGAGGCGTGTAAAGCGTCTCTGTACCGTATATCTCAACATCTCCGGCAATGGAGTTGCAGTGTATCGACACAAACATATCCGCCCCGAAATTGGCCATATACGCCCTCTTATAGTTGTCCACATAGGAGTCCGTAAGTCTCGTCACGTAAACCTTTATGTTTCCTCCATTGAGCTGGCTGTATACCTTTTTAGCGATGTCAAGGGTTATGTTCTTCTCATAAACCCCGTTTACCACAGCACCGGGCATCGTTCCCCCGTGTCCGGCGTCTATTACAACGACCGCGTCGTATACCGTTTTGGGATCCACAAGGTCAACATATATATAGTCGCCGTTTTCGTAAATATTGAACTCTGCTATCAGGCTCGGCGTGACCGTGATCGTTGTCCTGCCGCCCGATGTACTGAACTTAGCCGCGCTGATATATGACGCCTCCGGATCGTCATTGGTGTAGCTCAGGCTCTTGGTGCTGTATACGGAGCCGTAATCTCCGTTAAGGCTTATAACTGTATTTCCCGAATAAGGATCATAGCTGTAGGTTATATCCGAAGCCTCAAGGCCGTTGGTCTTTGTAAATTTGATGGTCTTTCCGTCGTTCACAAGGCTTTCAGTGACGCTTACGGCGGACTTGGTTATAGTAAGCCTTACATAGTCCGAGCCGTCGGAGCTGCTGAACTCAACGCCCTCCTTAACGTCTAAAACAATACGAGTGCTGTTCTCGCTGAACTGGCTCATTCTTATATTCTCTATGTACAAAGAATCGTCTATATCAGGCAGACTGTCAATATCCTTAAGTGAATTATCGATGTCGATGACGATACGGTAAGGATTTGAAAGCGTGAACACGTCATAATCCGGCTTTTCGTCGGCGTATACAGTGATTATATCACTGTCGTCACCCTCCCTGTATCTTATCCTCGTAACATTGTTGAGACCGTCATCAAAATCAGAAGGGCCTTCCGGCGTTGCCTCCCCGTCCTCGCCGATCACGGGGTTGTCAGGAGCTGACGGTGTATCCGGTGTTGTCGGGATAGCCGTGCTGCCGAAATTTACGATAAGGCTGGTCCCGTCAGCGGATTTTGTTACAGAATAATTGCCCGCCGTTCCCGTCAGGTCAAATACGACCCTGACTATTTTATACGGCTCAATGGCGTTCTGCGCTATTCTGATCCTCTCTACAGGCTCATCATTTATAGGAATATTTGTTGATGAGACGGCAAGGGAGCCGCCGTATATATCTACCGCTACCTTTGTGCCGAGGACTGTCGCGTACTTATACTGCCAAATTTTGCCTGAAGTCTTTATAGTATACATATCGTTTCCGTTCGCTGTGACCGATGTAACGCTTACCTCGTTGCTGGAGTTTGACAAAGCCTCCGTATCGATCTCAGAAGCGTCAACATGGGACAGATCAGTGACCTTCTGCGGGTCGGATACAATATTTGTATCAGATGGCACATAGGGTTCCACGATCGGTTCGTTATTTGTTTCCGGCTCAGTCCCGGTATCTCCGCCCTCATTGCCGATAACATAGGACTGAATGCTCACCGTTCTGGTAGCGTCGTCCCAGTAAACACCAGCGCCTATCGCCTCCGCGATCGCCCTGACCGGAACCATAGTCCTGTCGTTTATTATTTTGGGAGCCACGTCCATATTAAAGGCGTTTCCGTTTACAAGTCCCGCCTTGTTATCTATGAACATCACAATGGTGCTGTCCCCATACTCCGCCGTTATCTTCTTAAGGCTTCCGTCCCAGGAAACCGACGCACCCATTGCCTCAAATATCGCCCTGAGCGGCACAAGCGTCCTGTCCTCAATTATGACGGCCGGCATATCGAGATCCTGCAGCTCGTTTCCGTCAACAAGCACTTTGACCTCTTTAGCCTTATAGGCAACTGTCCTTCCATCATAGGTAAGGTCCATGCTCACTACCTTGATCGAATACGCGAGGGCGCTTACGCCCATAAGCATTGTTATTAATAAGGTTATACAAGCAAATCTTAGTTTTTTCATCATCACACCTCGAATAATATCAATCATTTGCTAATTATACCATAAAAAATCGATATTAGCATAAATTTATGCAAAAATATCGATTCTTAAAAAAATCTTAAAAATATTGGATAATTATTCCCCGTTTAAAAAGGCCGAAAATGAGAAAAATCATATCAGGAGGCGCTGATAATATGAATCTTGAATGCAGACAAAACTGTGTGCACCAGCAAAACGGCAGGTGCCGCATAAAGGCCCTGTCAAGAAGGCAGCCGGCCGGCTGTTCTCCCTGTCCGTTCTATGAGAAAAAGCCGGCCATATAAAACGCAAATATATCAATATGGATTGAAAAAAGCCGCACGAAGTGATAAAATTATTTACAATAATTTTATGAGTGTGGTGGTTATAATGAATTTGAAATCTTTTAAGTGTCCGAACTGCGGCGCGGAACTGAATGTGAGAGAAGGCGCGAAACGGGTTAAATGCGAATATTGCCTGTCTGTAATCAGCTTGGAAAAAAATTCTGAGGACCCTTCAGCGCGGAAGGAATCTCAAAGCAGTTATGACCACAATATACATATTGAGGAACCATCAAGAAATTATAGCCGTCCACTCAGGAGCGTTTCAAGCTCG
>CAZBNY010000069.1:0-9334 GCA_964493235.1 uncultured Lachnospiraceae bacterium | reverse complement strand
GGTTCAGCACGGAGAACGGAGGCCAGCCCGATATGGGAGAAGGTATGCCGGATATAATGGGCGGACACGGCGGCATGGGTGGCGGAGACATGATGATGGGCAACAGCGACACTCTGCTGGTGTATACCGATGATGAATATGACAGCTACAGCAATATTTTCGATAACGCCAAGACGGATATAACGAACTCGGATAAGGACAGACTGATAGCTGCCATAAAGACCCTGAATGAGGGCGGCGACATAGAGAGCGCGGTGGATATTGACGAGGTCATAAGATATTTTGTCGTACACAATTTTGTATGCAGCTTTGACAGCTATACAGGATCGATGATACACAACTATTATCTCTATGAAAAAGACGGCGTAATGCAGATGATACCGTGGGACTACAATCTGGCCTTCGGAGGCTTTAACTCAGGCTCCGAGGCGGAAAGTCTTGTAAACTATCCGATAGATACGCCCGTTTCGGGAGGAACGATAGACTCACGTCCCATGCTGGCATGGATATTTGAAAATGAGGAATATACAGAGTTGTATCACGAATATTTTGCCGATTTCATTGAGCAATACTTTGACAGCGGATATTTTGACGAGCTGATGGACAGAACAAAGACGCTTATATCTGCCTATGTTGAGGAGGATCCGACTAAATTCTGCACATATGAGGAATTTGAAAAGGGCTTTGAGACCTTAAGACAGTTCTGCGCCCTCAGGGCGGAAAGCGTAAAGGGACAGCTTGAAGGAAATATACCATCGACATCTGAGGGCCAGAAGGCGGAGCCTGACAAGCTGGTAGACGCTTCGGGTATATCTATTTCTGACATGGGTTCAAATAACATGGGCGGAGCACAGGGCCGTGGAGGCTTCGGAAGAGCCTTTGAGAACACGAATGAGGGGACGGAAGAAGCCGGAGAAACAAAAAATGTATTTATGAGGACAGAAGGCGGGCCAACGGAGACCGATACCTCACAGGAGACGTCAGGCATACTGCTCCCGCTTGGAATATCGGCGGTGGCGCTGGCGGCGGGGTTGATAGTGGCTTTTAAATTCAGAAGATAATAATATAACGCACAGCGTCTGCTGTTTTTCAAAATCAGGATATTGACTAAACAATGGGTTCCAGCACATTATTGGAACCCGTTGTTTTTTGGCAAAAAGCGTGGAAAATCCACGCTTTTCGTTTTTCGGGACTTTACGCCGTTTGAGCTGTATTAAAGCGACTTGATAACGTCTTCTATGTCAAGAGTAATATCGCCGTTTTCAAGAATAAAGCATGGTATGCCTAATCTTTCGGTTCCTCTTATCTTATCGTATAAGCTGTCGGTATCTCTGAGCTTGAGATAGTCAAGCAGGCATTCATGGCTTGATAAAATATCCCTGAAATTTGTGTCAGCCGAAAGAGATCTGAGCCTTTCCAGCGCGTTCATTGTATCGGAGCAGAGATGGCTACCTATTACTGTGATCTTCATTTTATATGGCCTCCTTTAATTTGTTTTTAAAAGTTTTTTATAAACTGTCAACGGCTTTCTTAAGCCGGGAGAGAGCCTTTTTAAGGACGGCTCTCGGGCAGACGGCGTTTAGACGCATATATCCGCTTAAGTTCCTGCCGAAGGTATAGCCTTCATTAAGTCCAAGACTCGCCTTGTTTATTATAAAATCGCGAAGCTGATCATTGTCCGGTCCAGGCTCGCGCCGGCCCAGCCGCACGAGATATGCAGCGTCAGGTATGTTTGGCCTGATCCCGGGAATATATTTTTCGCGGTAATCATGTATGGAATCAAAGTTTACGGAAAGATATTCCATAAGCTGCTTAGGCCATTCCTCACCATGACGATAGGCCGCCTCAACAGCGACGGAGCTGAATGGACTGTTTCTGTGGACATCAGGGCTTTTCCGGAACTTATCAAATATATTTTTTTCATATCGGGGAATATGGCGGTCGGCCTCATCAGAGGAGCCATAGGCGTCCGTGGATATGACAAACAGATCAGAGGAGAAAAGTGTTTCCGCCGCCGTACCGTCAAACACACCATATACATTAACGCTGACATATCCGCCGAACAACTCCCTGAGCCGGCCGGCGTAATATTTCACAGTCTGGGATCAAGAGTCGCAACGGATATTGATTTAGCTTTTTCCATAACTGTCACCTGCCGAATCACATTATTACTTATGATAGCACATCACAGGTCCGGCGGTAAATACGGGTTTTTGAAAGTCTTACGTTTTTCTACACCGATTCTTAATAAATTAATAACAGCTTATTAAAAATATGAACCTTTCCCAGATGATAAAATCTAATTTACAGGGGAGGTAATCATATGAAAATATTTTTAATTATCGTTTTATTTTTCGTCATATATTTGGTCGTCAGACCGGTAATGAGGGCGGCGTTCAGAGTAAAGAAAAAAAGAAGAAAAAGACCGGTCAGAAAAGGCCGAGGCAAAATTATAATCGCCATACCGGTCGTATTCGCGGCGGTGTTTTTCGCGATAACGGTATTTGCGCCGGGACTTAAGGAAACGGGAATATTCGGCAAAAACGTAGCCGATGTCGATACGGAGGCCAAATACGTATACCTGATAAACGCCGACACCGGAGAGGTGCTTTATGACAAAAACAGCGGGGAAAGGACAGCTCCCGCCAGCACGGCGAAGATACTGTCGGCGATAGTCGCGGAAAAATACTGCCGGATTGACGAGGACGTAACGGCGGGCGACGAGGTCAGGCTGGTAGCGGACGACGCGTCAAGGGCGCAGGTATATCTTGGCGACGAGCTGAATATCGGACAGCTTATGACGGCAATGCTGCTGCCGTCCGGAAATGACGCGGCATATGTGATTGCCGCATATGTGGGAAGGAAGATTTCCGGAAGTGATGATACCAATACCGCTGTTTCGGCCTTTACCGCCGAGATGAACAGCGTTGCGGCGGAGCTTGGGGCAGAGGACTCCAACTTCGTAACACCGGACGGATATGATGCCGACGGCCAGTATACTACGGCAAAGGACATGGCCGCTATAGCCACGGAGTTCATAAAGCATGATGCGCTTATGGAAACGGTGGGACAGTACAAAAAGTCCGACGTATGGACAGGCGGTAAGGAAGTGACCTATTACAATACTAATCTGCTTATCGACCCAAAGGGTGAGTATTATATGGAGAATGTGACCGGAATAAAAACAGGGACAAGCGATATGGCAGGGGCCTGTCTGATAGCGTCAGCTCAGATAGACGGCCAGACATATATATGCGCGCTGATGGGCGGAAGCGAAATGGGACGGTTTAAGGACGCGAGAACGCTGTTTAAAAATATTTGAATCAGCCAATGTTGACATTGCGGAATAATTATGTGATACTTTAGATAAAAGTGTAATGTATACTTCATACAATCCGGCTTTTTGTATCTCTTTATTTTCACAATATATAAAAAATGGTGTTTTTAACGGCTTTATATGATAAAATATATTGGAGTATAATAAGGGAGAAGATTTTATGAGACCTTTGATCATTATTTCGCCGTCTGTGAGCGAAGACGAGAAGGAGCTGAGGCTGTCGAGGGCCTATTTTGACGCGATAAGACAGGCGGGCGGGACAGCGCTCGCGTCCGATTACGCTGATATTGACCGGCTTTTGAGCGTTGCCGACGGGATACTGCTTTCCGGCGGCGGTGATATAGAGCCGTCTCTCAGCGGTGACCTGCCTGATAAGGAAACACAAGGACAGGTCTCTGAGGACAGGGACAGCTTTGAGTTTGAGCTGCTTAAAAAAGCGGTAAAGCTAAATATGCCCGTCCTTGGCGTATGCCGTGGTATGCAGGTGATAGGGGCCGCCTTTGGCAGCCATATAATCCAGCATATGGAGGGACATATGCAAACACTTCCGAAAAACGAAGTGTCCCATGAAATAACCGTTGATAAAGCTTCTCTGCTTTACAGGATAACCCAAAAGGAGAAAATGTGGGTAAACTCATTTCACCATCAGGCCGTTGGCGACGGGTTTGCCGGACCGGTATCGGCTGTGGCCGGCGACGGGCATATTGAGGCTGTCGAGATCGGAGGCAGGGACTTTGTGCTTGGGGTGCAGTGGCATCCGGAGCATCTGACAGACAGGGAAGAGAACAGAAAAATATTTAAGGCATTTATTGACGCCGCAGGGAGGCATAGAAGATGACGATCATATGGAAAATAGTTTATTGTGTTGTAATAGCCGCTATATGCTATTTGGCGGCAAGAATAAGCCGGATCATAACCAAAAGGATATTTTCATCTAAAAACGCTGTTGTGGTGAAAAACGCGGCTAAGGCTGAAACGCTTAAGTCAATTACGACAAGCGTTATAACTGTTGGAATATATTTTGTAGGCGTACTCAGCATACTTGGCCAGCTTGGCGTATCATCAACGTCTCTGGCGGCTGTGTCCGGCTCAATAGCTGTGGCTATCGGCCTTGGCGCGCAGAGCGTGGCTTCGGATATAATCGCGGGAATATTCATACTTGTTGAGGAGCAGTTCAACGTTGGGGACATAGTGACGATAAACGGCTGTACGGGAACGGTAGAGAATGTTTCCATAAGGACAACAAGGCTCAGGGACGCCGACGGGACCGTTTATATCATTCCAAACGGTACTATTTCGACTATCACAAACAAATGCAAGGACTTCATCAACGCGATAGTCGATGTGGGCGTTGCCTATGAGGAGGACATAGACCACGTCATTGAGGTGCTTAAGGACGAGATGGGAAAGACACCGGGAGATGTGAACGGATTGATGGAGACTCCCGAGGTGCTTGGAATTGCCGGTCTTGACGATTCGGCGGTGACTGTAAGGATAATAGCCAAATGCAGGATAAAGGAAAACTATTCGGTGGAAAGAGAGCTTAGGCTCCGCATAAAGAGAAGATTTGACGCGGAGGGCATCACCATACCGTACCCTCAGAGAACGGTAAGAGTTATAAATAAATAAGGAGGATTTTATATGGATTTTTCCGTTGGAGATATTGTCCAGATGAAAAAAACACACCCATGCGGGTCAGACAAGTGGGAGGTCCTCAGGGTAGGAATGGATTTCAGAATGAAATGCTGCGGATGCGGGCATATGGTCATGCTTCCGAGAGCCAAATTTGAGAAAAGCGTTAAAAAGATTGTCAGCACAGGAGAAACAGCTCAATAAGAGATTTACGGGAGGACAGACAAATGAGTTTTCAGGGGGTAGTTTTGCAGCAGGTCATATTTTTCGCAACGGTGCTGCTGATAGGCTTTGTGGTAACGGCTAGCGGGCTTCTCACAAGCGAAACTGTTGACCATGTTCAGAAGTTTATGATGAGGATAACGCTTCCGTTTCTGATACTTACAAGCGTTGCCAACGGCGGAACAAGGGAAGAGCTGTTCGAGATGTGGCCGTTCATAATTATTATGACGTTCATGTTTATACTCGGCTTTGTGATCGGCTATATAAGCGGCAGGCTGATAGGACTGAAACAGCCTGAGCTGGGGACGCACATATGCTCGACATCGTTCATAAACAGCGCGCTTATCGGCTTTCCGATACTCGACGCCGTGTTCCCGGAAAGAAGCGGCCTGTATATGGCTGCATACCTTGTTGTGGAAACTGTTATGACATGGACTGCCGGCGCGGCCATACTCTCTTCGGCCAAGGGAAGCGCCAGTGTCAACTTTAAGAAAATGATAACGCCCAGCACTATCTGTCTGATAATCGGACTGGCGATGATATTTATAGGCTTCAGGCCCAGAGGAATGGTTTGGGAGGCAATGACAGGGGTCGGAAACACGCAGAAATACATAGGACTGCTCTATATAGGCTGCGACATAGGCAGGAGAGGCTTCAAAAAGCTTTTTGAAAGGCCGAAGGTGCTTTTTACCGTACCTGTCAAGCTTATTATAGTTCCGGTGGCGTTCTTCTTCATTCTCAAGGCCACAGGACTTATATCTGACGAAATGCTGCTGGCGGGGACTATATTCGCGATGCTCCCTTCAATGCTTGTCATAACTGTCCTCGCTCAGGAATATGACGCGGCTCCGGATTATGCGGTGGCGTCACTGCTTGCCACAACGATATGCTGTCTTTTCACGATGCCGGCCGTGTTCTCGTTCCTGTCAGGCTTCTGCAATTTATAGAAAATAGTATTTGATTTTACACTGTCCGGGGGAGTGTCCCAATGAAATACTTGTTTTCAGGCCGATCACATCATGGATTTCAGTCCGGCTTAGAAAGTAAATGAAAATTAGTGTTTATGCGGTGGCCCTCCGATCTGATTTTCATATGTCTGCCAAGGAACATTTCACGACGGAACACAATGGGAAATGTATAAACGCTCGAGGGGACCGTTAAGATGATTTGCGCATATCGAATCAATAAAAAACAGAGCTGGGATCTATATGATCTCTGCTCTGTTTTTTGTTGTCAAGCGGCTGTCTTTGCCAGCGGGTTCCATTTTTTGCTCAACAGTCTGTGTATACATAGCAGTCCTCTCACTGTTACGTCTATTCCAAGCGCGGCCTCAACGCCAATCACGCCAAAGCCGAAGAAGTGAGTGAATATAAATGCCAGGGTAAGACGTATAAGCCACATTCCGCCAAGCGAAAGAAACAGCGGAAACTTTACGTCACCGGAGCCTCGGCAAATTCCGCCCATTACAACCGTGATGGCAAAAAGCGGCTCGGTACCGGCGTTTATTTTAAGCGCTATATCGCCCAACGCTATGGTCTCGGCGCTTGGTGTAAACAAAGATATGACCTGTCCGGAGAATATGAACATCGGCACACAGATTATCAGTATAAAGGCCGTGTTTATTATAAAAAGCAGTCTGGCGAACCTGTCGGCCAGTTTGCCGTCACCGGCTCCAAGGGACTGTCCCACAAGAGTCGTGGCGGAGGACGCGAAGCCGTATGCCGGCAGATACATCATGCTCTCGCACTGGTTTACGAGCTGGTGTACGGCAAGGGCTATCGTTCCGGCACTTGAAATTATACTTGTGAGGACTATCTGTCCAAGACTGAGCGTCATTCTTTCCATAGCGACAGGAACACTGATCTTTATTACCTTTGACATTATGTTTTTGGTAAGACTGTAGCTGCCTCTTATATCCAGCCTGATAGGAGTAGCGGCCCTATACATGGCGATAAGAAGCAGTACGCCCGATACAAACTGCGATATGGCGGTAGCCGCAGCCGCTCCGGACACGCCAAGGCCGGCTCCCCACATCGTAAAGGAACGGCCCGCGACGGTCATAGTCCTTGTGGAATTGATAAGCAGGAAGTTGCCCGCTATATTTATAAGGTTCGCGGCTATATTTATCCGCAGCGGCGTTTTAGTATTTCCGGCCGCCCTGAGGACCGACGAAAGTATTATTGTCAGCGACTTGAATATCATGCCGAAGCCGAGTATGGACAAATACATACGGGCGTCGTTATATATTTCCGCTTTTCCGCCAAGCCAAATGCAGAGATACGGCGAGATCAGCTCGGCAATTATCATTGTTATCGTTCCCAGAAAGAGGGAGGTCGTTATAGCCTGTTTAGCCGCCTGCTTCGCGTAGGACACATTGCCTTCGCCTAGAGAATGGGCGATGACATACATAAAGCCTGCGCTGAGAGCCGTCGAAAATCCCTCTATGAGCCAAAGGGTAGATACGTTTATCGCTACGGACGCCGTGGCGCTCGGGCCCAAGGAGCCGACCATAGCCGTATCTATAAGGCTTGCCATTGATACAAGAAACTGTTCAGCGATTGCCGGCCAGGAAAGCATCAATACTGTTCTGGCGGGCGTTTTTCCTAAATTCAATACCGTTACGTCTGACATTATGTAACCTCTTAATCAATATTTTTATTACCAGATAATAATAGCAGACAAGAGGTCAAAAATCTACAAATTTCGGTACGGAAAACATACTACTTTTAATATTTCAAATATAGCACTTTTGCTATATTTTACTCTCTGGTATGCGGCATGGCGGCATAGCTGGTATCGATGGTGATTACACAAAAATAGTTGGGATATGTTTTGTTTACAAGACTGCATATTTCAGTCTTAAGCTGAGAGGCCGTCATATGGAAAAACGCCGGCATAATGCAGTCGAACACAAGCTTTGTCTGTGAATCACCCTGAACAACACGAAGATCGTGGATACTGAGCCTGCTGTCAATGGTCTTTACAAGGTCCATGAGCCAACAACGCAAATCGTTTATCCTGTCATCGCCTGTCACAATCGGGTCATAATGGACGATGAGGTTCAGCCTGTCGTTTAAGAGAAAATCCCTTTCGATATTGTCTATAACATCGTGACTTTTCAGTACGTCGGCCTCCGCGGCCATCTCAACATGGACACTGGCGAACTGCCTGCCGGGCCCGTAGTCGTGTACCATAAGGTCGTGAGTGCCCAGCACGCCGTCGTAGCTGAGGATCTTTTTCTGTATGTAGTCGACCAGGGCGGGGTCGGGAGCCTTGCCTAAAAGGGGGTCGAGAGTATCCTTCACAAGACCAAGGCCGCTGTAAAGGATAAACACGGCAACGGCAATACCCATGAAGCCGTCCAGCTCTATATCATAAAAATCGGAAATAACAGCCGCTATAAGCACGGCTCCCGTCGAGATAACATCGTTTCGGCTGTCAGCGGCGGTCGCCTCAAGCGTTGAGGAATTAATTTTTCTGCCTAGAGAACGGTTGAAGCAGGCCATCCAAAGCTTGACAAGGATAGAGCATATCAGCACAGCGGCGGTGATAAGGCTGAAACCGACCGGCGACGGATCAAGGACCTTGCCAAAGCTGCTTTTAAAAAGCTCTATTCCGATTATTATTATCATTATGGCCACAGTCAGACCCGACAGATATTCATATCTCGCGTGCCCGTAGGGGTGTTCCTCGTCGGCCGGTCTTTCGGCCATTTTGAACCCGATAAGGCTGATTATGCTTGACGCGGCGTCGGAAAGGCTGTTTACAGCGTCGGCCGTTATCGAGACGCTGCCGGAAAACGTGCCGACTAAAAATTTGCCGGCGAAAAGTATCAAGTTACAAAATATGCCGACCTTGCCGGAGAGCTTTCCGTAGGCCGTCCTGACGGTCATATCCTGAATATTATCGCTGTCCTTTATAAACTTTCTGACAAGCCAGCTTTGCATCGCAAAAACCTCCGAATTTTATGTATTCTGAAAAGTATAACATATTGCGGCGAAAAATCAATAGAAATTTTGCCTCCATATAATATTATATGCTATTATATGATACAAAAAAACAGAAAGAAGGCTTTTGCCGGCTGCTCAGACCGCGGATAGCGCTGATAAAGGCTCCGGAGGACACGGCCGAGGGAAAATGGGC
>CAZBNY010000068.1:0-9484 GCA_964493235.1 uncultured Lachnospiraceae bacterium | reverse complement strand
ATCCTGAAGCAGTTCCCATGAACGCTTATGTCCGGCAATATCAAACAATTCTTTATGGAAAAGATGGTCATTTTTAACATAGTCCTTTTGATTGTTTTCTTTAACCGCCAGCTCCTGCAAAAATATATATCTCTCAACCCTGCCGCGTATAGTCTCTCTTTTTTCCATCAAGTCAGACAACAAATTACATTCCATTATATGCCTTATATAAACTATTTCACGTATCAGGTCCAGATCGATAAGAGAAACGAAAGTGCCGCTCTGAGGATATATGTCGATAAAGCGTGACTGCTTAAGAAATAAAAACGCCTCACGCACAGGGGTACGGCTTACCTCTAATTCTTTGGCCAATTCAGTATCCAGCACAGATTCGCCGGGCTTAAGCTCCAAATATAAAATTTTGTCACGTATAATGTCCAAAACCTCTTGCTTTGACAAGTTGCTTCGGCTGTTGCGAGCCATTTTTATACCCCTTTCATATATTTAGATCATATAATTTGAAAAATTTACTTATTCATAATAGCATAATGATATTTTTTTGTCCACTGGCTATAATTCACCGGCCTGAAGCGGACAGATGGCATACTATAGAAAAATAATTTGAATTGTCGGCAGATCCGTTATATTATTGTTTATATACGGAGGTGGACATTGTGGCAAATAAAAAAGCACTTAGATTTTGGGCTATACTCCTGACCGCGCTGCAGATACCCGTTGGAGTCTACGCGGCTGACGCTGGCTGGCACATAGAGGGCAGCGGAGAAATCACGAAGGCCAATGAAAGCGTAAACACCAACCCGTGGAACCTCGCGGCTATAGCCGGCGGAGGAGAAAGCGGAACGGTCGAGATAGTGACAGTATACGGAGGTGTTAAGGTAAACCTTGACGCGCCGTTATACAGGCTTTCGGAGGGCTACTCGGACAAAATAGTTGAGAAGGACGGACTTTGGGGCGTCGAAAGAAACGTGACGGTTACGGTCTTTGACGGCAGTGAGGACTGGTCGGTTTACAGACAGGCAGGCTATCAGAACGGCAATACTATAATTTTCTCCTGCACCGCGCCGGAGGACTATAGGATACAAAACGGCGTAAGCACGCATTTTGACGTTGTTTTGGACAGCGAGCAGAAAAACAGAACGTATGACGGCATATCATTCGGAAGGCAGAGAGATACGATACTCATGCGCTTTATGAAGGTAAGGGGGATAGACAGCGTTGAGGGACTTAAGAGCTACCTGAAGGGCCAGTATGACGCCGGCAGGGCGGTAAAGCTGCTTTATCCGGCGGTGGAATCTACCTTCACTCCCTTTGACGAGGATATACAAAAGCAGCTCAAAAGCTCTGAGGTACTCGGCTTCAGAGACAGCGGAGCGCTCAGGCTGGGACAGGACGAGATCAGGCTGGCCGACGTGTTTGTAAACGAAACGTCTGGAAACATCGAAATGGATAGCTTTTTGAACGGTGTTGTTGACGTGCGTATTTTTGATTCAAGCGAAAATGAAAAATATTTTATTGAGGGAATATACCCTGAAAAAGATTATGTTACTGTAAAGGCGGCCGACGCTTCCGGAAACAGCTACAGCGGAGCCTTATATTATAATGAAGAAAATTTTCTGGCGGACAAGCTGACAGAGCTTGTGCTGTCCGGAGAGGGCGGCACGGAAATAAGGCTCAGACTGAATTTGTCAAAGGTGAAGGTCCCGAGTGCTGCTGTCAGCGGCTTCGGATATGACAAGACGGCCCTGACGGCTGAATGTATTAAAAACGCTCGCCTTGTCCTTCCGGATTATATCCCGATGACAGATGACAGGAAAACGCCGTTTTACACAGAAAACAGCCTTATCTATGACAATAGCACTGAAACGGTAACGGTCGGAAATATAGATAATAACAGGGCATTCCTGACTGTTTCGGCAGGTAATATGAAAAAGTCAATAGAAATAGTGTCTGTTCCTGATGAGAGGGCCAAGCTCAATGTTTTATTCTTAGGTGACAGCCTTATTGATCAGAATTATTATACGGCAGAGGTCAGCAAACTCTTTGAGGACGACAGCCTTAAGCTTTCCTTCCTCGGCACGCGTGGAGCCGACGGAGCGAGGCACGAGGGCAGAGGCGGCTGGTCCGCGTATGACTACTGCAATTCCGCTTCAAAATACGGATATTCAAATCCGTTCTTACATGACGGAAAATTCGATTTTGAGTATTATATGGATAAAAATAACTATGACGGAGTCGATATAGTTGTGCTTAACTTAGGAATAAATGACCTGAATTTGCTCGAGCATAACAGCCATAAGGAAATTCTCGGATATTTTTCGGAAATAATAGACGGAATACATGACTATGACCCGTCGACAGAGGTTTTGATAAATCTTCCGATACTGCCATATAACAGCGGGGAAAACGAGGCCTACAGATATGACAGGCTTGAGCTTGCGGAAAGCCTGTACGACGAGTTTGGCGAAAGGGAAGAAGAAGGCGTGATAATAGTTCCGTTATATCTGAGCGTTGACCCCGGGATGAGCTATAAGCTCCATGACCCTGTAATTGACGAGTTCAACCAGGATTACGGTATGATAGTTACGGACGCAACTCACCCTAATATACCGGGATATACCCAGATGGCCGAGATGACGTATAACTATATTAAATATGCCGCGGCGATCAAATAAAAAAGCATGGTTTGTTTATTGCCGGACTACGACCGGATCCGCAAAAACAGTTTCTCACGATATTTGTTAAGAAGTCAGACGTTAGCCGCCTGTATGGATATACAAATATATCAGGTTTGAGAAGAAATTGCGGCAAAATGATAGGATTTAAATAAATGTTTTGTTGTTAACCAATAAACAAAGTGTGTTAAATACCGGCCTGATTTAGATATTATTCCGGTTTTGATGCATATAGTTTACGCTTGTTTGTAAAAAAATACTGTACAAATTCCGGATTATATGTAAAATATTAAGTATAATTAAATGAATCATCATATACTTTTTGAAAGGGGAATGTAAATGGAATACAATGGCGATGCAAACAGCAGATATCTTGGAATATATAAAGCGAAGCTCAGAACGGCTGAGGAAATAGCGGAATACATAGAGGACGATTTTGTCTGTGCCTGCCCAACCTGTATGGCTGAGCCTAAGACTATAGTCCATGCCATAGGAGAAAGAGCCAGAAGGGACGAGATTAATAATGTTCAGCACCACAGCGTGCTTTCTCCCGGAGGCGGAGATTACCTTGATCCGGAGCTTGCCGGCAAATACTACCATGTTTCATGGTTCACAACGGCGGCTTCAAGAGCCGGTGTTCAGGAGGGACGTTTTGACTTTATGCCCGCTCATTACAGCCAAATCCCCTGGCTCTGGAGAGAGAAAGTGCCTAAATTAGACGTTTTCTACGCGACAGTTTCACCTATGGATAAGCATGGCTTCTTCTCGTTCGGACTTGTCGCTGCGGAGACGCTTGCCCAGCTTGAAAGGGCTAAATATGTTTTCCTGGAGGTAAACGATCAGGTCCCCAGAGTTATGGGTACTCATGTTGTACATATTTCACAGGTCACGGCCCTTTGCGAAAGCTCATACCCTATGCCTACGCTTGAGGAGCTTCCTCTTTCGGAAAACAGTAAGAGAATGGGCGCTATGATCGCCGAAATGATCCCTGACGGGGCTACGATACAGTTTGGTATCGGTGAGGTGCCCAATGCCGTTGGTAAGCTCCTTCTTGAGAAAAAGGATCTTGGAATACATACGGAGATGTTCACAGACTCAATGGTCGACCTCATTGAGGCTGGGGCCGTTACAAATATGAAGAAGAATATCAACGTAGGTAAGACCGTAGCCGCTTTCTGCTGGGGTTCCCAGAGAATGTACGACTTCCTTGATGATAACCGTTCAGTAGAGCTTCACGGTGTTGATTATGTAAATGACCCGTATGTGATCGGTAAGCTCGATAACTTTATCTCCATAAACGCCGGTCTTGAGATCGACCTTCTCGGACAGGTTTGCTCGGAGTCGATCGGTTACAAGAACTACAGCGGAACGGGCGGACAGCTTGACTTCGTAAGAGGCACAGCTATCTCAAAGGGCGGAAAGAGCTTTATCGCCATGAACTCGACCGCTAAGGGCGGAACTATCTCAAAGATCAAGCCTATCCTTACACCCGGCGCGGCTGTTACAACAACAAAGAACGACATTGACAACGTAGTTACAGAGTACGGTATCGCGCGCCTGAGAGGAAAGACAGCGGGACAGAGAGCCAAGGCTCTTATTGAGATCGCGCACCCTAAATTCAGAGATGAGCTTCTCTTTGAGGCAAGAAAGATGAACCTTATGGTATAAGATATCAGGACTATGACAGCGGCGGAATGATTTCCCCGCTGTTTTTTTATTTCCTCTTTTTTATTCACGCTTTTTCTGCTATACTGTTGAAAATAAGACTTTTTATTTGGAGGTGCATATATGAGAGTCAGTTGGGACGAATATTTCATGGAGATAGCTGAAATAGTAAAAACAAGATCAACCTGTATAAGAAGGCAGATAGGCGCCGTGATAGTAAAGGACAACAGAATAATAACGACAGGCTACAACGGCGCGCCGTCCGGTTGCAGGCACTGTACGGAAATAGGAAGCTGCTACAGACAGGAGCATAATATCCCCTCGGGAGAGAGGCACGAGCTTTGCAGAGCGATACATGCCGAGCAAAACGCCATTATTCAGGCGGCCAAGATAGGAAATACGACCGACGGCGCAACGATATATGTCACAAATCAGCCGTGCGTCATCTGCGCCAAGATGTGTATCAACGCGGGCATAAAAAGGATAGTATATAAGGACGGCTACCCCGACGAGCTCGCGATGAAGATGCTGGAGGAGGCCGGAGTACAGATAGATGTGCTGAAATAAGGACTACAGGTATTTTTTATATATTTCCGGTCTGCGATCCTTTTTGAGCTGGTATTCCTCACGGCATTTTGTCGCTTCGGAAATATCGATTTCGGCGATTATAAGGGCCTCGTCCTCGCTTATCTCGGTAAGCACATCTCCAAGAGGACTTACTATCTGGGAATGACCTTTATAGCCGTATTTCATTTCCTTTCCGACTCTGTTCACCGCAGCGATAAAGCATTGATTTTCAACAGCTCTGCCCTTAAGAAGAATATCAAAATATTTTGTCCTTACGTCGGGCCAGCAGGCTATCTCGATAAGGAGCAGGCTTTTTGACGATGCGGCCTGGAATATTTCGGGAAAACGAAGGTCGTAGCAAATAAATGGCGATACGGTGACTCCGTCAAGGTCAAACCATTCGATGGATCCTCCGCCGGTAAAATACATGGCCTCAACACCGTGGGAAAAAGGGTGTATCTTGGCATAGCTGGAGACGATATTGCCGTTTCTGTTGACGGTGACAGCCATGTTCCTTACCTTACCGTCGGCTTCGGTGAGAGCCACGCCAAAGGTAATGAATATATTGTTCAGTTTGGCCTCATGGCTGAAGAAAGCGACGGTTCCGGAGCTTTCGGCCGGTTCCGCCAGAATGTCTATGTTTGTGGTGAAGCCTGTCAGGGCGACCTCCGGAAATATGATAATATCACAGCCTTGGGCGGCGGCCTTTGAGATCATTGCGGAGGCGGTGAGCCTGTTCGCGGCCTTGTCCTCCCAGATTATGTTTGTTTGTGCGAGCGCTATTTTCATTTTAGACTCCTGTTATTATGACTTGTTTGATATAGAGTATCACTTTTGAATATTATTTTCAATAAGGGGTGATTGTTATGAAGATGATTTCATGGAATGTTAACGGCCTGAGAGCCTGTGTGACCAAAGGCTTTAAGGAATATTTTGAAAAGGCGGACGCTGATATTTTTTCCCTTCAGGAAACCAAGCTGCAGGAGGGACAGATCGACTTTGCTCCCGAGGGGTACTGCTGCTATTGGAATTACGCCGAGAAAAAGGGATATTCCGGTGTTGCGGTGTTTACCAAAAAGGAGCCCTTAAGCGTTTCCTACGGCATCGGCGTTGAGGAGCATGACAGGGAGGGCAGGGTGATAACCCTTGAGTTTGAGAACTTTTATCATATAACCTGCTATACTCCCAACTCCCGGAATGAGAATGCCAGACTTGACTACAGAATGAAATGGGAGGACGATTTCAGAGCGTACCTTAACAGGCTGAACGAGACAAAGCCTGTAATACTTACAGGTGACTTAAATGTCGCCCACAATGAGATAGACCTTAAAAATCCATCGACGAACCGCGGAAACGCCGGCTTTACCGATGAGGAAAGGGGAAAGATGACCGAGCTTCTTTCGGCCGGATATATCGACACCTTCAGATATTTTTATCCTGACAAAACGGGAGCGTATTCCTGGTGGAGCTACCGCTTCAAGGCCAGAGAGAAGAACGCCGGATGGCGTATCGACTATTATATTGTTTCCGAAAGGCTTAAGGACAAGCTCGTTTCAGCCGGTATCCACTCGGATATAACGGGAAGTGACCATTGTCCCGTAGAGCTGGTAATAGAATTATAAGCAAAATTGGCGGTCCCAGAAAATTTTCCCCGGACCGCCCATTTGCGATCAATCTAATTCCGATGTGCAGTGAGGGCATCTTGTGGCCTCAATGGCTATCTCACTCTTGCAATAGGGGCATACCTTTGTAGTGGGGGCAGCGGCCTCGGGTGCGGGAGCGGGCCTTTTGAGCTTATTGATGGTTCTTATCACCATGAAAAGCACAAACGCCACTATAAGGAAATTGATAATGGCCGAGATAAAGCTGCCGTAGCTGAGTACGGAGGTCGCGGCCTTGGCCTCCTCCAAAGAGGCGTATGTATTTCCGTCAAGGGGGATATACCAGGAGCTGTAGTCTATACCGCCGCTGATCTTTCCTATGACAGGCATGATGATGTCGTTAACGAGCGATGTCACGATACTTGTGAACGCGGCGCCTATGATCATGCCAACTGCCATGTCGGTAACGTTGCCTCTTGAAGCAAATTCTTTAAATTCTGACATTAAACCCATAGTAAACTCTCCTTTTAAATATTCTATGTAACATATATTAACACAAATACGTCGAAAATTAAATAAATATAAGTTGTTTCCCCGAAAACCCAATCGCCCTAAAACCTTGATTTTTCAGGGTTTTAGTGTTTTAAAAGTTACGCAAAACAGCCTTGAAAAACAAAATAGTCTAACAATAAGTTAACAATTCATAAAACAAAAAGTTTACTTATACTAAATTTACGGCGGCCAATAATTCTTCCACCGCCTTATGCGTATAAACCCTTTCTGTTATGTCTTGAGAGGCGTGGCCCATTATCAGTTTTACGGACGTTGGGTTTACGCCTGCCGTATTCGCCATAGACGCGAATGTGTGACGGCAGTCATGCGGCAGATGTTTCATGCCGAGCCGTCCCATAAGCTCCTTAAAGCGGTTAGCGTAGACATTGTATGTCATGTCTATGAAAAACTTCTCATCGGGGTTATACCGCCTTAGGACAAACGGCATTATTTTGTTGGATATGGGTATGATCCTGTCCTTGCCGGCTTTGGTTTTCATGCCGCCGACAATATACCTGTCTTTGAGGTGTATATCCTCTGTTTTGACGTTTAGCATCTCTGAGGGTCGCATACCCGTATAAATCATTATGAGCACGGTATCGGCTAAATCCTCGGTAAATACAGCGGAAAAAAGAGTTTGCACTTCTTCTTTGGTAAAGGCCTTATGCATATCCGACTGAGGCTTAGCGCCCAGTTTGATATAAGAGGCGTAGTTTTTATCGACAATATCAAGCTCAATGGCGATGTCACAGAGCTGGTGCAGGAGCGTCTGGACGTGAGACTTGGACTGCCATGACCGGTCCATATTGTCAATAAGAGACTGCATCTGATATGTTTTGATACTCTTTATCGGGGTGTCCCACAATGGCCGCAAATGCTTATAGGCGACGTTGTAAATTTTACAACCGCTGGCGGACAGCTCGTTAAAACGGCGTTTTTTGAAGATCTCCCATATATCGGAGACTGTAACGCTGTCGGCGCTTAAGTCATAAGGGTTTTTGTTATACTCTGTCAGGGCCTCCAGGGCCGCCTGAGAGGTTGAGTAATATCCGAGTATCGAATATACCGCCTTTCCATCTTTATCGGTTCCGGAGCGTATACGGGCGGCATACGGCTTGCGGCGATTGCCGGACAGCTTGTATATACTTCCGAAACCTTTCGGTAAGCGTTTCATAAAAAAAGACCTCCAATCAGTGTAGTTTCGCGACGTTCACGTTGCCCGACCATACGATTGCGGAGCAATTGTGCAGAGGGCATAAGTGGAGCGAAACGGAACGTCTTGCGATAAGCTTTGCTTGAGCAAGGATTACCTCATCAGTGTAGTTTCGCAGCGTTCACGACGAGCGAACGTGCGGCTGCTTGCAGTTGCGTGAGCCGAGGAGTGCTGCAAAACGGAACGTCTTGATCAAGCTTCGCTTGAGCAAGGATTACCTCATTTTAAAAAAATGTATAGAAATTTAGGCGGTCATGTGATATACTTTAGGTGTCAAACTATGGTATGTCACACGACAGACCGCCTTTTGTCCCTGTGTTGGTAGCACGGGGATTTTTTATGCTGTTATTTATTTTTCTAATGATTTTTTAAGCAGATTCGCCAATTCTAACGCTGTATTCCCTGTCATAACCAGGCTTGATATTAATTCTGAGTTTGTATCTAAATTTTCCCCTTCGCCGTTACCTTCGGGTATAATCGGGTATACCTCAAAAAAGTTTAAAGTAACTTCCGAGTGATCCGCGTTAAACGCGAACTGGAACTTATTTGTATAATTTCTCATTGTATTGACCTCCCAATATTTTATATAGCCATATAATCAGGACCATTATTACTGTTGTAAGTGATTTTTACGTTATTCACCTTAGGATAAATCACCGCGGATATATCTGATATCGACGGGGGTATAAAACATTCTGAAAAATATTTGTCAGAAATAAGTTTGTCGCCATAGTCGCTGACAGATATTAATTCCTTTTCCTCAATGCTGAGTTTTAGGCCTATTTTTTTTAGCAGCGGTTCAAGAGAATCGCAGGAAAAGTTATAATCACCGCTTTCCCATTTTGAAACCATAGCTTGAGAAACGCCCATTTCTTTAGCGAAAGCAATTTGATTCATATTCAATTCATAGCGCTTATTTACGATCGCGGCGGCTATTTTCCCTTTAAGGTCAATTTCTTTTTTCTCATTTTCCGGTATATCAGAAAAAATATCTGCTGCCGGACTATTTGTACGAAGCCTCCAACTGTGCCTATATTTATATTCCGCTCTTTTTTGAGCAAAAGGAATTCGGTTACCTTGCACTCGCTTATGAGAATAACCGGATTGACTATCATTTCCGTCTGGTGCAATGGCAGATTAATATAAACCAGATGCTGCAAAGCATCTGCGAGGCAAAGCGCACGGGACTTATGTTAAACCGTCTGGAAGACATT
>CAZBNY010000067.1:0-9504 GCA_964493235.1 uncultured Lachnospiraceae bacterium | reverse complement strand
TTGGCGAAAAGCCTTGAAATTTGGACATCAAAGCTATATACTTAGCTAATAGGGCCTTTTGCCCTTGTTATTAAAGTGAAAGTTTCCGATTTTAACAGGAGGTTGATATAATGGCTGAAAAAGGACAGGTAACACAGCTCAAGCCTAATAATAAAGCGGTAGTAAAAATGCTGAGGACAGAGGCGTGCGCCAAGTGCCGTGTCTGCATGACATTCTCGGCGAAGGAAATGATACTTGAGGCCGCGAACGAGTGTGGGGCTAAGGTCGGCGACTGGGTGGAGCTGGAGCTTCAGCAAGACGGATTTTTCTCGGCGGTAATGATAATGTATGCTTTTCCATGTGCCGGACTGATGATAGGAATAATTCTCGGATATTTCGGACTGGCAAATCTGATACCGGGATTTAACAGGGAGATATTGAGCTTCCTCTGCGGTCTTGTGGGACTTTTCATATGTCATCTGGTCATCAAGAAAAATAACTACAGATGGGAAAACAATAAAAAATATACTCCGATAGCGGCCAGATTCGCGGCTCCTCCTACAGAGGACGAGCTGGAATACCAGCTTATACTGAACGGAGAGAAATAAGAAAATAAAACGGCTTAGTTATATTTTATATAATTAAGCCGTTTTACAATTTATAAATCTCTGAGAATCGCTCCCTCGGCCGCGGAGGAAACCATCTTGGAATATCTTCTCAAATATCCGCCTATATGCCTTTCGGGAGGGCCGCTCCAGCTCTTCCTGCGGATATTTATTGTTTCCTCATCTACAAGGAGATTGAGCGTTCTGTTGGGAATATCTATCTCTATCATATCTCCGTCCTCAACAAAGGCCAGCAGTCCGCCGTCAGCAGCTTCGGGAGATATATGACCGATAACAGCGCCGTGTGATACGCCTGAGAAACGTCCGTCGGTGATGAGAGCCACATGACCGTCTAACCCCTGTCCGGCAAGAACGGCTGTGGGCGTAAGCATTTCCTGCATACCGGGGCCGCCCTTGGGGCCTTCGTATCTGATAACAACAACATCGCCCTTGTGTACCTCACCGGCTAAGATGCCCTGCGCAGCCGCCTGCTCACTCTCGTAAATCTTGGCAGGGCCTGTGTGGCAGAGCATATTTTCCAGCACTGCGGCTTGCTTGACAACGGCACCGTCCGGACAGAGATTGCCCCTCATTATGGCAAGTCCGCCCTCGGCGCGCCAGGGGTCGTCAAATTTTCGGATAATGGTTCCGTCGGCGGCACGGCTCTTTTCCAATATACATTTAAGCGGCTTATTTGTAACGCCTACAGTTTCACCGTTTATCAGTCCGTTGATATAAAGCTCCTTAAGTATGGCGGATATTCCGCCGACCTCATATAAATCCTCCATATATACGGCCGCAGCCGGATTTATTTTGCAAAGCTGCGGAGTCTCATGGCTTATTTTATCTATGTATTCCAAATCAAGCTTCATGCCAAGCTCATGGGCAATGGCGGGCAGATGAAGCATGGTGTTTGTCGAGCAGCCGATAGCCATTTCCGCGTGAAGGGCGTTATCAAAGGCTTCTCTGGTAAGTATGCGGCTGGGCCTGAGATCGGCCTTCAATACCTCCATGACCTGCATACCGGCTGTTTTCGCGAGACGACGGCGTTCCGATGTTACGGCAAGTATCGTACCGTTGCCGGGAATGGCAAGACCGAGCGTTTCGGTAAGACAGTTCATGGAATTGGCCGTATACATTCCGGCACAGCTTCCGCAGGTTGGACAGGCTTGGTTTTCAAACTCCAGCATATCCTCGTCGGTATATTCTCCGATGCTGTATTTGCCTACGGCCTCCGTCAGATCGGTCCCCGCTACACGCCTTCCGCCGACCCTTCCGGCCTGCATGGGGCCTCCGCTGACAAATACGCAGGGCAAATCAAGACGGCAGGCGGCCATAAGCATACCCGGGACTATTTTGTCACAGTTGGGAATAAAAACAACAGCGTCAACGGGATTAGCTATAAGCATAGTCTCTATACTGTCGGCGATAAGCTCTCGGCTTGGCAGAGAATACTTCATTCCCATGTGATCCATAGCTATGGCGTCGCATACGCCGATCGTGTTGAACTCGAAGGGAACACCGCCGTTCATGCGTATGCCGGCCTTTACAGCCTCGGCTATTTCGTTAAGATGTATATGACCTGGCACAAAATCGTTTTTAGAATTTACGACTGCCACGAAGGGCCGCTCCATTTCCGCATCGGTCAGCGTTACAGCCTTGAGCATGGCACGCTGGGGAAGGGTAAGAGGGCCTTTTTTAATTATATCGCTTCTCATAATCTTACTCCTTCTTGAGATTTTTCTCCATTACCTCTATGACTACGGAGGGGTCTTTTTTTGCAAGACCTTCGTCCATAGCCTGATCGTATATTTCCTTGGCTTTAGCCGCTATGGGAATATTACAGCCGGTATTTTCAGCCATTTTCATTATCAGATTAAAATCCTTGACCATTAATTCCACGCCGGAAGGTGAATCAAAGTTTTCGGGGATAATATATTTCTCGACCGAACGCTCAAGCATCCAGCTGCGTCCCCATGATGTGGACAGAACTCTGTACAAAGGGGCAAGGTCAATGTTTGACTGCTTTGCCAGCAGCATTGCTTCGCAGACAACAGCCTGATTTACCCATGTGAGGAGCTGGTTTATAAGCTTGGCCTTTTGACCAAGACCGCTTTCTCCCATGCGTTCCACATTGGTTCCGCACATATTAAGAAGCGGCAGAGCCTTAGTATATGCGGCTTGATCCCCTCCCGCCATTATCGTGAGAGTGCCGGAGTTTGCGCCCGCGCTTCCGCCGCTTACGGGACAGTCCAAATAAAAGACATCTTTTTTAAGAAAGTTCCTGTTTAACTCCTGTGCGGTTTCCGGCGATATGGTACTGAAATCAAGGATTACCGTATTTGGGTTGACCGCGTTAAAAATCCTTTCACATACAGACTTTACGGCCGTGTCAGCCGTAAGGTTCAGACATATGTATTCGGCGCTTTCCGCCGCTGTTTCAAGGCTTTCGGCAAAAACAGCGCCCATATTGATAAGCTCCATGACATGGGGCTTTTCCTTCGTACGGTTCCATATGGAAAGAGAGCCGTTTTTTGCAAGAATGTTCTTTGCCATTCCGAAGCCCATCTCGCCTATCCCGATAAATAATATATTCATAATACACCTGACTTTCGTTATTTGCGGACCGAATTAAAATATCGGCTCGTCATCGCTGTTGATACGCAGATCATCTATTATATGATAGATGTATGGACATGGCGTACTTGCTCCGCCGCACCACAAGCACGCCCTGGGAAGCCGGTATACGTACCGCTTACCTGAGAGTAAACCTGCCGACTCCAAGCATTCCGGCCATAGAGTTCTCTTTGGAAAGCTGTTCAGCGGGTTTAAATACACATTTATCGACTATGAGAGAATATATGTTGTCAGCGGTCTGCTGAACAAGGCTATTTTTGTTTGACATTCTAAAGCGCTCCTTAAATTGAATTATAAAGATATTTATTGGTCAAAACAAGTGTGTTTGTATGATTTTGTACAAAAGCGCGGATATACTTTCGTTAAAAACAGAAATTATTATGAATGTGATGCGGATTGCGTTGGCCGGCATAAATTAAGTACTATCTTAAATTCAGACAGGTTGACTGGACATCTGGGAAATTGAAGATCAACTAATATCAGCCGGATAATAATTTAAGCAGGAAGAATAATGAAGGACTACGGCAGAAACGTAACCAACGGTATCGAGAAAGCGCCCGACAGGCCGCTTTTTTACGCCCTCGGATTTACAAAGGAGAAGATGGAAAGGCCGCTTTGCGGCCGGTCACATAGGCCGCCAGTCCGGCAAAATCCTTATGTGAAAACAGCGGTCTGAAATCGCCGTTGTCAGCCGTCTCGCAGACGGAAAGACAGATCGTATCGGAACCCGGATCGCTCAATGCTTTTTTCATAATTTCCTCTATATTGACAAAAAGTATTATAAACGCCGTATGTTAAATCGGCAGACGCTATAGTGTTAAATGTAAGCAACTAAAAAGTCTTCCACATATATTATGTGAGAGACTTGAAAAATAATGTATAAAAATATGAAAACAAAAAACAGACACGGCAAATAATTCCGTGCCTGAGAGCGCAGATAAAGCGTTTTATGAAATACCGTTCTCTCCTTTCGACGGGAAAAAACAACGGGTCACAATGGCGTAAAAACGGCATGAGACCCGTTGGTTGTTACTTATCCTGACGAATGGTGCCGGGTTTTTCGGCACCGGTGGAATATTATCCCGTGTCAGATAGATTATATTTGTTTAAGCGATCAGTGCTTTAAATAATTGTCGATAGCCTCTGCGGCCTTCTTGCCTGCGCCCATAGCGAGGATAACTGTCGCAGCTCCCGTAACGGCGTCGCCGCCGGCATATATGCCCTCTCTGCTTGTCTGCATAGTATCTTCGTTTACGACAAGGCAGCCGTGACGGTTTACCTCAATACCGGGTGTGGTCGTCCTGATAAGCGGGTTGGGAGATGTGCCAAGTGCCATGATTACAGTATCTACATCAAGCTCAAACTCGCTGCCCTTGATCTCGATAGGTCTGCGTCTGCCGGAGGCGTCAGGCTCTCCAAGCTCCATTTTTATACATTCCATTGTCTTGATCCCGCCCTTGCCGTCGCCAATGATCCTTACAGGATTGTTGAGAAGAAGGAACTCGATGCCCTCCTCTTTAGCGTGGTGGATCTCCTCGTTTCTTGCGGGCATTTCCGCCTCTGAACGTCTGTAGACAACATATACGTGTTCAGCGCCGAGACGTTTAGCACATCTTGCCGCGTCCATAGCGACATTTCCGCCGCCGACAACGGCTACGCTTCTGCTCTTTTTAACGGGAGTGTCGTATTCGCCGTTATATGCCTTCATAAGGTTGATCCTTGTAAGATATTCGTTGGCCGAGTATACGCCTGCAAGAGCCTCGCCCTCGATGCCCATGAATGAGGGAAGTCCGGCGCCGGTACCGATGAATACGGCCTTGTAGCCGGCCTCAAAAAGCTCGTCTATTGTAAGGATCCTTCCTATTACCATGTCTGTCTTGACATCAACACCGTGAGCGATAAGTCCATCGACCTCGTGCTGAACGATAGCCTTTGGAAGCCTGAATTCGGGAATGCCGTATACAAGAACGCCTCCGGCCGTATGGAACGCCTCATATACTGTTACCTGATAGCCGGCCTTGGCAAGGTCGCTGGCACATGTAAGGCTTGAGGGGCCGGAGCCTACGACAGCTACCTTGATACCGTTGGATTCAGGCTTTACGACTTCCTCATGTACGTTCTCCCTGTACCAGTCGGCGACAAAACGCTCAAGACGGCCGATAGCTACCGGCTCACCCTTGATACCTCTAACGCAGTGCATTTCGCACTGGGTCTCCTGAGGACATACACGACCGCTGATGGCCGGAAGGGAGTTGGTAAGAGCGATAACATGATACGCCTCCTCAAATTTGCCTTCCGATACCTTTGATATAAATTCGGGAATATGTATATTTACGGGACATCCCTGCACACAGGGCATTTTTTTACAGTTAAGGCAGCGCTTTGCCTCGTTTATTGCCATTTCCTCTGTGTAGCCGAGAGTGACCTCCTTGAAATTTTTATTTCTTATATCCGGCGCCTGTTCGGGCATCGGAGTTTTTTCCATTGCCATATTTGCCACTTTTTTATCCTCCTTACTTAATAAGCTCATTTGCGAGAGTTGTCATTCTGCAAATATGAGTTTCCTTATTTTCGGCCTCCTGAGCCTTATATGCGGCGTTTCTGTTCATAAGCTCATCGTAGTCAACAAGATGTCCGTCGAAATCGGGGCCGTCTACGCAGGCAAACCTGATTTTTCCATCAACGGTAACACGGCAGCCTCCGCACATTCCTGTACCGTCGACCATTATGGGATTAAGGCTTACGATAGTCTTGATGCCATAGGGCTTAGTTGTAAGTGAGGTAAACTTCATCATAGGGATAGGGCCGATGGCGATAACAGCGTCATAGTTGTTGCCGGCCTCGATCAGCTCCTTGAGCTTGTCAGTAACAAAGCCCTTCTCGCCATATGTTCCGTCGTCTGTCATTATGTAGTAATTTGTACTGTTGGCGCGCATTTCCTCCTCGAGTATAACAAGGTCATGTGTACGGAATCCAACAATAACGTCAACATGACAGCCCGCGTTAAAGAGGGCCTTTGCCTGTGGGAAGGCGATAGCACAGCCAACGCCGCCGCCTACAACGGCAACATTTTTAAGTCCCTCGTGTTCTGTAGGGATACCAAGAGGGCCAACGAAGTCGAGAATATAGTCTCCCTCGTTCTTTTTAGCCAGAAGCTCTGTGGAAAGACCGACCTTCTGGAAGATGATAGTAACGGCACCCGTTTCTTTGTTTGTGTCAGCGATCGTAAGAGGGATCCTTTCGCCCTCCTCATCAACACGGAAAATGATAAACTGACCGGCCTTAGCCTTCGCTGCGATAAGCGGAGCTTCTATATCCATCAGTGTAACAGACGGATTAAGCTCTTTTTTTCTTAAAATCTTAAACATAGCATAACCTTCCTCAAAATATATTTGATATGATCTTTACCATGCCGCAATATACCGTCAAACGGTGCGGATACGGCACGAACCGCGCGCCTCCCACTGGCCGCGATATTCATAAATATAAGTATACATCAAGAAATTTTATATATCAATTGTTAGATTTAGAAATTTTATGGTATTATGTAAGGCAGAAGGTGATAAAAATGACATATAGTTTTGAAACTCTATTGAAGATAACGTCTATATTGAGGGGCGAAAACGGCTGCCCTTGGGACAAAGCGCAAGATCCGGACAGCATGAGGAAATATATAATCGAGGAGGCCTACGAAACGACACAGGCCATTGAGGATAAGGACGAGACCGAGCTTTGCGAGGAGCTGGGCGACCTGCTGTTCCAGGTGGTGTTCCAGGCGCAGATGGCAAAGGAAAGAGGCGCCTTTGACATAAACGATGTTATAAGCGGCATAAGCGGAAAAATGGTAATGAGGCATCCCCATATTTTCGGAGGGGAGAACGCCGGTGACTTTGCCGGAATTGCCGGTTCGGACAACGACGCCTTTCTTGGAAAATGGGAGGACAATAAGAAAAAGGAGAAGGGCTACCGGACACAGACGGAGGTGCTGAGGGCCATTCCGCCGTCGCTGCCGGCGCTTATGAGGGCGGAGAAGGTGCTGTTCAAGGCGGAAAACGCCGGACTTGACATGGCGGAAGTGGACGAGAGCTTTACAGATCCAAAGCTGCTTTCGAAAGAGGTGGCGGCCCTGAGTGACAGGAATAAAAATAACGCTGAGGAAAAAATTGGGGACATAATCTTAAAATTGTCCAATATTTCGAGGAAAATGCAATTAAATGCAGAGTTTTCCTTGACAAAAGCAACAGAAAAGTTTATAAATAAATTTGAATATATTGAATCATCGGCTGAAGATAATAATATACAACTGAAGGTAATGTCGGCGGGGCTTAAAAATAGCCTTTGGAACCCAGATGGACTATCAGCTGCAGATGAAAAATAAATATATGTAGTTACTAACGGTATATTGAGGAGGACTGAATAATGAACAAGACTGAATTAGTTGCTGCTTTAGCAGTGAAAGCTGAGTTAAGCAAGAAGGATGCGGAAAAGGCATTAAAGGCTTTCGAGGAAGTTGTTACTGAGGAACTTACAAAGAACGGAAAAGTACAGCTTGTTGGCTTTGGTACATTTGATGTTACTGAGAGAGCAGCCCGTGAGGGACGTAATCCCCAGACAGGCGAGCCTATGCCTATCGCTGCTTCAAAGGCTCCCAGATTTAAGGCCGGAAAAGCTTTAAAAGATGCTATTAACGCTTAATTTACAGCTTTAATAATAAAGGTCAGAGAAGCCGCCTTTCGCAGTTGCGCGAGGCGGTTTTTGTTTAAGAGGTGGATCATGAGGCTTGACAAGTATTTAAAGGTATCCAGAATAATAAAGAGGAGGACGGTCGCCAATGAGGCCTGTGACGCGGGAAGGGTCACGATAAACGGAAAGACGGCTAAGGCCGGAGCCGAGGTAAAGGTTGGCGATATAATAGAGATCAGGTTTGGCAGCAGCACCACTAAGGTCGAGGTGCTGGACATAAGCGAGACACAGAAAAAGGAAGCCGCGTCCTCGATGTACAGAAGCATAGTGTGAGCTGTATTTTGGGGTAATATGTGCCGTGAAAAACCTATATATTTAATATATAGGCTTTTCACGGCTTTTGTTTGCCTATCAATAAATTTCCGGAGGAAGAAATATGGATAACAACAGCTCATATAACGGCTCGTACAGCCGCCACAAAATAGTGTTGGAGGAAAGGGAAAAACTTTCAGTAAGCGGAGTGACAGATGTAATTGCCTTTGATGAGGAGAGTATAACGGCCGATACGGACATGGGAATGATAATAATAAGAGGAGAGGGACTGCATATAAGCAGGCTCAACCTTGACGAGGGCGTTTTGCAGACGGAGGGGAATGTGAACAGCATAGAGTATACAGACGGAGGTATGGCCCAAAGAGGCGGCTTTATTCTCGGCAGGATCTTTAAATAGGAGGAATGGACTGTGATACTGTCAATAGATGAGCAGGCGGGGATATTTGCCTATGTGTTTATGTCAGGGGTGGCCTCGGGCGTGTTCTATGACCTTATAGAGCTTTTCAGAATGAACATAAAGCACGGCAGGGCGGCGGTGTGTATCGAGGATATTATCTACTGGATCGTTGTTATTATATTGCTGTTTTTATTTTTGTTGGATAAGAATTATGCTGATATAAGATTTTTTAATATAATGGGATTTTTCGCGGGAATGATACTGTATAATGTTTTCGTAAGTCCCATTGTGATAAAAATACTGGCATTCGTGTGCAGGATAATAAGGGCGGTCATAAGACTTTTGTGCGAAATACTGCTGACGCCTTTCAGGCTTATTTGGCTTGTTATAGGAGGGCCTGTAAAAGCGGCCGAAAATATGGCGGAAGGATATTTCAAAAAAGTATTGCATTTAGGGGCGGTTTATGCAAAAATAAATAGAAGAAGATTTGCGGATCAAATGCGTTTTATACGGCGCGGAAAAGAATAAAAACGGGGTTTGGAAAATGGCGGGTACAAAAAAGGTAAAAGTTAATAGCAAAAAGCCGTCGACCTTCAAATTTGTAGGAGTGATACTTATTGTTTTCAGCGTATTTGTCGCTGTAAATATAGCCATACAGCTCAATACATATGTGGAGTTGAAGTCGCAGAAAGAGGATCTGGAGGAACAAATCGACAAGGAAAAACAGAAAAAAGAAGAATACAGCAACCAGATGGAATATTACAGTTCAGATGAATATATAGAAAAGATAGCAAGGGAACAACTGGGTCTGGTAATGCCGGACGAGATAGTTTTCAAGGTCGATAACAGGTAAAACTTTAAAAAAAGTTA
>CAZBNY010000066.1:0-9796 GCA_964493235.1 uncultured Lachnospiraceae bacterium | reverse complement strand
TGATTTAATTATAACAAAGGTTCAGTGTTTTTGCATTTTTAATTATGCGAAAAAAATGGGGAAACTCAAATTTGTTGATTATTGACAAAGAAGCTTTTGTATGTTATTCTTTTAGGCAATCCATAAATGAATTTTATATGAAAGAAATGAATTGGAGAGAGAGGGGAATCGAATGCTGAAATTATTAGAAGCTTTGGAACCACATACAGAGGTACTTCTTGTACTCTCCGTGATTTTATTTTCTGGTTTTATTCTGACGCGACTGACAAATATGCTGAACCTGCCAAAAGTAAGCGGATATATTCTGGCCGGAATTTTAATTGGACCTTGTGGATTGAATTTTATTCCCGCTCACACAATTCAGTCTATGGAATTCGTCAGTGATATTGCGCTTGCTTTTATAGCCTTTGGAGTTGGAAAGTTCTTTAAAAAAGAAGTTCTGATGCAGACAGGAAAAAAGATTATTATCATCACCATCAGCGAGGCATTGGCAGCAGGAATCCTGGTCACTTTGCTTTTAAAGCTTTTCTTTCCTTTGAGCTGGGATTTTGCGCTTATCCTTGGGGCGATTGCAACAGCTACGGCTCCCGCCAGTACCATGATGACGATTAATCAGTATAAGGCGAAAGGGGAATTTGTAAACACACTTCTGCAGATAGTAGCGTTGGATGACGTTGTCTGCCTGTTGTCCTTCAGCGTGGTCGCTGCAATTATTAATGGCCGGGCATCCGGCAATATGAATTTTAACAGTATTATAATTCCAGTTGCATATAATATCATGGCGATTGGACTCGGTGTGTTTTGCGGCTATTTTCTCAGCCGTCTCCTTGTGCCCATGCGCAGCCGGGATAACCGCCTGATTTTGGCGATTGCAATGCTTTTGGGACTGTCAGGAATCTGTGCGGCAGTAGATATTTCACCTTTATTATCCTGCATGGTTTTTGGCGCTACTTATATTAACTTGACAAAGGATAAAAAGCTTTTTCGCCAGATTAATAATTTCACACCGCCTGTTATGTCGATTTTTTTCATTGTTTCCGGTATGAATTTAGACGTCGGCGCCTTAAGAACAGTCGGCGTTATTGGTGTGTGCTACTTTTTAATCCGTATTATCGGAAAGTATGCGGGCTCATATCTGAGCTGTCTGGTATTAAAGACCAGCAGAGAAATCAGAAACTACATGGGATTGGCATTGATTCCGCAGGCAGGTGTCGCAATTGGTCTTGCGTTTCTGGGCCAAAGAATGCTGCCGGAGGAAACAGGGACTTTGTTGCTGACAATTATTTTGTCTTCCTCCGTATTGTATGAGATGATTGGACCTGTCAGCGCGAAGGCGGCGCTGTTCTTTTCGGGAAGTATTCCTAATGTGAGAGAGTGTGAAAAACGGGAGGCTGAATCAGAAATTCTGGAATCGGAAAAAACAGGAGAAGAGAGCGGGGCGGATGACGCTGTACTTCCGGAGCTTAACGAATACAGTAAGGGGGGTAGACGAGCGTGACGACTTCGATATTGAACATGCGCCAAAGCTTGTTAAAGGGAAAAAGAAGGGAAAAAACCAAGCCTCCGAAAAGCAGGACGGCCAGATTCCGGAAAATAGTGACGGTCAAAATGTTGGCGGTGCAATACTGGTGAAGCTGGAAGAATGTAAAAAAAATGCGGACGGGGACAAGAATTTGGAAGATAATCGGCCCCTAAAAAAATCTAAGGGCAAGAAAAAATAAAATGGGGAAACTCAAACCTCACGCTGTTCAGATAAAGTATGCTGATAGATATTTTTCATAACAGCGCCGGTTTTCAGCCGCCGCGTCCCATTGCGTACTTATCTGGGATCCTGAACTGAGCCATAACAGAAGCGTTTATGTGTCTCAAATCATGGAATGTCGTATCTTACATCAGTTTAGAGGTTTACACAAACTTTAGGATAGTCCCGATTTTACAGAAAAAGTTTCACACTCTCGTTTCCTATTTCACATCCGATTAAATAATTGGTTATCCTGATTCAATCTTTGTCTATGATCAATCATTCTGTTCTCTGCGTCAGAACGGAGTTTTCAGCCTTTCTCTCTCAGCCGTTTCTATTTTTTCCTTTTCAGCGATTATATTCCTCACAAATGACCCCAAGTATTTTTCAGTAGGGCAAAGATTGCAAAGTAATTTCTTCTCGCCGCGATATGTATCAGAAGACATCCGTTCAGAATAATGGGCTGGATCATCTATTACTTTCTGGCTGAATTGCGCAATGCGGTCACTATCCGTTTCGCGGTGAAAAATTGTAATATCCGTTCGATAGGACGGGGTGTAATTCTCAAAAGCGTTTCCCAGCGCGACTGTAAGTGCCTCAATTTGTACTATTGTAAGATTGGAATAGCCTAGGTCAGAAAATTTAACAATGCATCGACTTGTAGAAGTATCATCACTATACCAAGGCAGTTTACAATCATACAGACCGTCTTCCCGAATTTGAAAAATGCTTTTTGCCATATTTTTCGCCCAATTATTTGAATCACCGACGATTTGAGAAATTGACTTCTGATCAAAGTATTTCACATAGCCACGTTCTCTTTCGGAAATTTCCTTTTGGATACGCTGCACTAGATCCGCGAAAAGTTGTGAAGTTTCCGCACGTTTGGCTATTTCACCCAATTTCTCTGTGTACGCCTGTATTGCCTTTTGCTTCTTTTCTTGGGGTATGTAAACTGACAACAAAGCGATTGCAAACACAATCACCACAAAAATTACAATACCTATGATAAAAGGCATATTGCATTCTCCTTCCTGCCTGTGTTCCACAGAGTTATTGTATTTTCCCGTCAGCCGTATCATCCGCTGAAAAGCAAGTCTCAATTAATAGCATTGAAGCAATGAGTTTCTTTCGATACGACTTTTCACCATCTACGATGGTGGCGTGATATCCGGCCACAGCTGGAAATAATACAGTTAAAATGTTCTCTTCACCATCATTTTTCGCCAATCACCGATTGAAGATTGTAGGTTTGACAAACATATTTAATTAGCACCTAATGTCTTGTGTTATACCAGCCAACGGAGAGGCCTTCTTTCCTGTTAGATTTTTGTTTGGCGATCAAAATATAACACAAAAGGAATCATCTCCGCTTTTTATTTTTTTCAGGTGTAACATATGTATTGTAAACCTACAAATAAAGGGTCAGTTACGCTTCCCGCCGACGGACTCCAATTGTCCGCAGTGGAAGCTACTACTGACCCTTTAGATGGAATCAATGCCAATGTGGCGAGCTCAATGGCTCGCTCAACAGACTATAATAATAGTCCCCCCGGCGAACACGTCCAAGACGTCAACTCCATCATTAATAACAGCCTATCAGAAATCTTTTCGGAAGTCAATAAAAATAAAGGGTCAGCCTCGCTTTGCAGGTTTAACAAACATATTTAATTTGTATCTCATGTCTTGTGTTATACCAGCCAACGGAGATGCCCTTTTCCTGTCAGATTTTTGTTTGGCAATTAAAATATAACACAGAATATGTAGCACCATCATAAGAAACCATAGATACTAAAAAGCCCTAAATGTCGGCTGCTGCGTTAAAAAGCCTCGCCGTGCCAAATCCGGCGCGTCTGTGTTTTTTGCCTTGCGCTCCGCTCTATTTAGGACTTTTAATTATTTCTATGTTTTTTCGGACGCTCCTTAGGCGTTTTCGTTTTTTATTTCTTCAGTTGTGACATATCTATTGTAAACCTACAGTATATATGTTTCACAATATAATATTGACAGGTTATTTAAAAACAAGTAAAATTAAATAACAATCATTTTATTTTAGAGAAACTTTTGATCGTTTTTTGGATTTTATTACGAAAAGGAGGCAGTCGCTAATGTTATTTAAAACCAACGAGGCTCACGAGGCTCTGCGAGCTAAGATCAGGGCTTTTGCTGAAAGCGAGGTAAAACCGCAGGCGTTTTTGATGGATAAGGGGAATATTTTCCCTGCCGACGCTGTCAAAAAGCTCGGAGAAATGGGGATAATGGGACTTCCTTTTCCCAAGGAGTACGGCGGAGCGGGCATGGATATTTTGAGCTATGCGATCGCCGTTGAGGAGCTGGCCCGTGTGGACGGCGGTACGGGAGTTATCCTTTCGGCTCACGTGTCATTAGGTTCGTACCCTATATATGCCTTTGGCACGGAGGAGCAGAAACGCAAATATCTGGTTCCCCTCTGTAAGGGCGAGAAGATAGGCGCCTTCGGTCTGACTGAGCCTAATGCCGGATCTGACGCCGGCGGAACCGAGACTACCGCCGTGCTTAAGGGCGACCACTATGTTTTGAACGGCGAGAAAATATTCATCACCAATGGCGGAGAGGCCGATACATATATTATTTTTGCCGTAACTACTCCGGACATCGGCACAAGAGGAATAAGCGCCTTCATCGTCGAAAAGGGCTGGGAAGGCTTTGAGTTCGGCGATCACTACGACAAAATGGGTATCCGCTCGTCAGCGACAGCACAGCTTCTGTTCAACGACGTAAAGGTGCCGAAGGAAAACCTCCTTGGCAAAGAGGGACAGGGCTTTAAAATAGCTATGGAGACCCTTGACGGAGGACGTATCGGCATAGCGGCACAGGCGCTGGGTATAGCACAGGGAGCCTATGAGGCCGCCGTTGATTATGCTAAGGAAAGAGTGCAGTTCGGCAAGCCGATCGGTTTCCAGCAGAGTATATCGTTCAAATTGGCGGATATGGCCACTAAGCTGCGCTGCGCGAGAATGCTCGTATATTCCGCCGCAGAGCTTAAAGAAAACCATGAGCCCTACGCTACAGAGGCCGCTATGGCTAAGATGTACGCATCGGACATAGCTCTTGAGGTGACAAACGACGCCTTGCAGATATTCGGCGGAACAGGCTATCTCAAAGGTATGGATGTGGAGCGTATGTACCGTGACGCCAAAATTACTACTATATATGAGGGAACAAATGAGATACAGAGAGTCGTTATCGCGTCCCAGATCATGGGTAAAGCGCCTAAGAGTGAGGGTGGAACGTCATCACAGCCTAAAAAGCCCGCGCCAATTACGGGAGTACGCAAGCGTATGATAATTAAGGACGGCTCTGCCGAGGATAAGGTACATACCCTTGTTGACGAGCTTAAAAAGCTGGGCCATGACTTCACCGTAGGCATTCCTATCGATACGCCGATCGTTCAGGCAGAAAGAGTTGTTTCCGCGGGTCAGGGCGTTGGAAGCAGGGAAAATATGAAGCTCATTGAGGATCTGGCACGTGCGGCCGGAGCCGCCGTAGGCTCCTCACGTCCCGTTGCAGAGACATTGAAATATGTTCCCCTTGACAGGTATGTGGGCATGTCGGGACAGAAGTTTACCGGAAACCTTTACATCGCATGCGGAATTTCCGGAGCTATACAGCACCTTAAGGGAATAAAGGACGCCTCGACTATCGTGGCGATAAACAAAAACGGCAATGCCCCGATTTTCAAAAACTGTGACTTTGGCATTGTTGGCGATATAAACGAGATACTTCCGCTGCTTACAAAGGCGCTCGATACCGGCGAGAAACAGCCGGCGCCGCCTATGGTTAAGATGAAACGTCCGCTGCCCCCTAAACCTACGCCCATCGGCAAGAGATATGTATGCGGCGGCTGCGGCTATGAGTATATTCCGGAGATCGGTAACGAGGACGCGGAGGTCGCGCCGGGAACATTGTTTGAGAAGCTGCCGGAGGACTGGGTATGCCCCGAGTGCGCCGAGGGCAAAGATATGTTTATTGAGGCTTGATGCGTAAAGGAGGAAATGTATATGTACTGTGTGCGTAAAGTCACTGATGACCTGTTTTGGGTAGGCGCCAATGACCATAGGCTTACCCTGTTTGAAAATATTCATCCTATTCCAAAGGGAGTTTCATATAACGCCTATCTGCTTTTGGACGAAAAGACCGTGCTGGTGGACACCGTGGATTGGTCGGCCTGCCGCCAGCTTATTGAGAATATCGAGCATTTGCTGGAGGGCAGGGATCTTGACTACCTGCTTATCAACCATATGGAGCCGGACCACGGCGCCTCAATAGAGGAAATACTTATCAGATATCCCGATGTGGCGATAATTTCTACCGAGAAGGCGTTTATGCTCATGCACCAGTTTGGCTTCGATGTTGACGGACATGAACAGATAGTTGTAAAAGAGGGAGATACGTTCTCTTTCGGAAAACATCTCGTGACGTTTGTCGGCGCTCCAATGGTTCACTGGCCGGAGGCAATGGTGACATTTGATACAACTAACGGTGTATTGTTCTCGGCCGATGCCTTCGGATCGTTCATTGCCCTTGACGGAAAGCTTTTCGCCGACGAGGTGAATTTTGACCGTGACTGGATAGATGAGGCCAGACGTTATCTGACTAATATCGTAGGCAAATATGGCCCTCATGTTCAGCTTCTGCTCAAAAAGGCGGGCGGAATACTTGATCAGATAAAATATATATGCCCTCTGCACGGACCGGTATGGCGTGAGAATTTGGGCTATTTCATAGAGAAATACGACAAATGGAGCCGTTATGAGCCGGAGGAAAAGGGAGTGCTTATCGTCTATGCCTCAATGTACGGCAATACAGAGGCGGCGGCACAGGCGCTCGCGGCCAGTCTCTGCGAAAAGGGACTTACCAACGTGGCTGTGTATGACGTTTCAAATACCCATGTTTCGTACCTCATTGCCGAAGCCTTCAAGTACAGCCATATCGTGCTTGCCAGCGTGACATATAACCTTGGTATATATCCTGTAATGCACAACTTCCTGATGGATATGAAGGCTTTGAATTTGCAGAACAGGACCTTCGCTATCATCGAGAACGGTTCATGGGCCTGCAAGTCCGGAGACCTGATGCAGAAGTTCATCGAGGAGGAGCTTAAAAATATGACTGTCCTCAATGAAAGGCTTTCGCTGGCGTCCTCCCTTGGCGAGGGCAAGGCCGGAGAGCTGGAAACGCTTGCGGACGCTATAATCGAGTCCGTGAACGAATAATGAGACACGGCGAACACCGATATATGACTTAGCCTGGGCCCAAAAGCTTCTTTACGGAGCTTTTGGGCCCGATATCGTTATCTGCTTAGCTGCGGATACACTGGCGGTACGCCGGGGCTTTTGCCTGTAAAATATAAGCCGTTTTTACTAAAATGTTTGCCCTGACAGTCCATATATGATAATATTATTTTATATTATACTGTCGATTTGGAAAGTATGGTGATTTTGGGCATGAAGGATAATTTAGGAAAGTATAACTGTACGGTCGAGGCCGCTATGGATATAATCGGCGGCAAATATAAGGCGATAATACTTTGGTATTTGATAAAGAACGGCACCCTGCGTTTCAGCGAGCTGCAAAGGCTTATCCCAAAGGCGACGCCCAAAATGCTCAGTTCCCAACTGAAGGAGCTGGAATCGAGCGGATTGGTAAACAGAGTGCTGTATCCGGTCGTCCCGCCCAGGACCGAATACTCTCTCTCGGAATTTGGGAAAACGCTTATTCCGGTCGTGACAGCCATAAGGGACTGGGGAAACATGTATTATGACAGAATGGGTGCGGATAATCCATGTGAACTGCCATAGTATCAAAAAGTATACTATGTATTAAAAAAGTGCGGTCTTGCTAAGGCGTTATTTAACGGCTAAAATTAAATAAAAAAGTGATCAGGAGGGATCTATATGGGTTATGAAAAGCTTTTTGAAAAAGGCAGAATAGGCAGAATAACTATAAAAAACAGATGCGTTATGATGCCTATGGGAACTGTCTATGCCGATAAGGACGGCATGGCTACGGACAGAATCATCGAATACTACTCCGAGAGAGCCAGGGGCGGTATCGGCCTTATCATCAACGAATACACAGGCGTTGACGATATTGACAGCATACCTACAGTCGGCAATCTCCGCGCCGCCAGGGATTACCATATCAGCGGGCTGGAAAGACTTACCGATTCGGTACATAAGTATGACTGTAAGATATTTGCCCAGCTTCATCACGGCGGAATGACATCAAAGCCTGCTCTCACCGGCAGACAGTCGCTTTCGCCCAGCGGTATTCCGGCGTCAAACGGAGCGCCTGTACCCAAGGAGATGACCGTCGAGGAGATCAAAGCCGTTCAGCAGAAATTCATCGATGCCGCCGTCAGGTGCCAGAAGGCCGGATATGACGGAGTTGAGCTTCACGGGGCGCATTCATATCTTATCGCTCAGTTTTTCAGCAAATATTACAATAAACGTACAGATGAGTACGGCGGAGACGTTGAGGGCCGTACACGCTTTACGGCGGAAGTGATCGACGGCATCAGAAAGGTCGTAAGACCTGACTTTGTTGTTGGTCTGAGAATAAGCGGAGACGAAATGGTAGAGGGCCATATGACGCTCGAGGACAACCTTGAGATAGTCAGGTTCCTTGAGAACAGACTCGACTATATCAATGTTTCCAACGGCTGCGCCCAGAACGGCGACGCCAACTGCGATCCATATTCCTTCGTTCCGGGCTGGAAAAAGCACGTGGCTAAGGCCTTCAAGGACAGCCTTTCGCTTCCCGTTATCGCCACAAACACGATCAAAAATCCCAAGTGGGCCGAACAGCTCCTCGAGGAGGGCGTAAGCGATTTCGTTGGCCTCGGACGCAGCCAGTTCGCTGATCCTGAGTTCGTGAACAAGGCTAAGGAGGGCCGCTCGGGCGAGATAGTTAAATGTATCGGCTGTATGTACTGTCGTGAGAGGCTGATGGCCGATATGCCTATCGAGTGTTCGATCAATCCCCGTCTCGGTGTGGAGTATTTATATAAGGAAGTCAAAAAGAACGGCAATGACAGACCGGTAGTTGTTATCGGCGGAGGTCCCGGCGGTATGGAGGCCGCTCTGGTACTGGCGAAGCGTGGCTTCAAAGTAACGCTTATCGAGAAAAAGTCCGAGCTTGGCGGAAATCTCAATGTGGCCGACAAGGCTAAGGGCAAGCATGTCATTACCGAATACGTAAAGACGATGAAGACTCTTATCGAGAACGCCGGCATAGAGGTCGTTCTCAATACTGAGGCCACACCGGAGAACATCAGGAAATATAAGCCGGTCGGAGTGTTCATAGCGTCTGGAGCCGTTCCCGTAAATCCGCCTATCCCGGGTATCGAGATGGCATATAAGCCGGAAGAGATACTGCTTGATAAGGTCAAGGTTTCCGGCAGGGTAGCAGTGATCGGAACGGGTCTCACCGGTCTTGAGGTGCTTGAAAAGCTCGGCGATGAGGGCTGTCAGCTTACGGCGATAGAGATGCTTTCCGACATCGGTCCGGGAGTATTCCCGCCTATCAGGAAATATATAATGGCGGACATAATGTCCCATGAGCCGGTCTGCTACAGCTCGCATAAGCTTTTGGAGATAAAGGACGGAGCCGTTGTTATAGAGAGCCTTGCCGACGGAAAGGTTACTGAGGTACCCTGTGACAGCACGGTTGTTTCTCTGGGTGTCGCGCCCGTAAAAGGCTTTGTTGAGCAGTTTGAGAAGGAGTTTGACAAGGTCGTTGTTATCGGCGACGCGAGCAAGGGCGGAAGGATACATAACGCTACGAAGGACGCGTTTATTAAGGGAAACGCGTTTATGGATTAACTAAAATTTTACTCGGTATGAAAATACCGAGTGAGGGTGTCGACAAAGTCGACACCCTTCGTCAAAATCAGGATTTTGACGAGCATAAACAGAGGCATAAACAGACGAGTTCCAGCGGCAAAAATGCCTTGAAACTCGCTGTTTTCCTCGGCGAAAAGCGTGGTTTCCGCCTGCGGAGCCAACTCGGAAA
>CAZBNY010000065.1:0-9858 GCA_964493235.1 uncultured Lachnospiraceae bacterium | reverse complement strand
CATTTTAATTTTTTACAGAAATATTTTACAATATTTCCGTTGCAGAGGCGTTACAGGCACATTACTGTATATTAACAAGTTTTTATTCCGCTATACCCAGATCGAGCTTCATTTGTATTATACGTTTGACGGAAGAATCGATCCTTTCTTCGGATATTTCGCCGCTTTTTACGGCCTCGATCACAGCGGGCACCTGCGTTTTGTAATCGGTCACGCAGAGCAGATCGTTTCCGGCCTTGACAGCCTGGACCGCGGCGTTCCCTCCGTCGGTATACTGCGTTATGGCCTCCATTGACAGGTCATCTGTCATTATCGCTCCCTCAAAGCCAAGTTCCTCACGAAGTATTCTGTGTACCTCTGGCGAAAGCGAGGCGGGATAGGCGCTGTCCATAGCGGTTACGATATTATGAGATACCATGACGATGTTGGCTCCGGCGGCTATTCCGGCCTTGAAGGGCAGGAAATCGCTGTTTTCAAACACGTCAAGCGGCCTGTTGTCGGTTATTATATCGGTATGGGTATCCCCGTTGTCGCCATAACCCGGGAAATGCTTAAGCGCGCTGCCCATGCCGTTTATTGACATCTGATTTACGACATCGGTCACGTACTCGCTTGTGGCCGCTGAATTTTGTCCAAAGGTCCTGTCATAGATAAACGAGGAGCTGTCCTCGGACACGTCGCAGACGGGCGCCAGATTGACGTTGATACCAAGGGAGCTTAAAAGAGCGCATTTTTCAGTCGTATCGCTGATTATAAGCTCATATCCGCCCTCGGCGAAAAGCTCCTGAGGAGATTTAAACGGCTCCGAGCGGAATTCGGTATATCTGCTGACACGGTTCACCAGGCCGCCCTCCTCGTCAACACCTATTAGCATCGGGATCGCGGCCGCCTCCTGACAAGCCTGTATATTGCTTATGACCTCGGCCTTTGTCTTATCCTGAAAGTCCTTTCCGAACAGTATATATCCTCCTAAAAAATATTCGGCGGCGTCAGCCGCGGCTGACTCGTCGTCGGGGTAACGGGCAAAGAAAAGCTGGCCCACCTTTTCCTCAAGCGTCATGCACTCAAGTATTTCCTGCGCCCTGTCGATCTTAGCGACCGCCTCGGTTTGCCGGGTTTCAGGCTCCGCATAAGAGGAGGGAGCGCAGCCGGCAGTCCCGCCCATCAGCGACGCAGCGGTAAAAAGCGAAATCAATCTTTTCATAAACGATCATCTCCTTGTAAACAGATAAATTGTAACATATATAAAAAGTCTTTGCCACATAAAGTTTATCACTATTTAAGTTGCGCTGATTTGATAAATATGTTACAATAATCTAGTTTAACATAGGCGTTTACGGCTTGTTATAGACGGTGCTAATTTTGTATTGGGAGGTAATAGTTTGAAAAAACAGTGGCAGGGAATACTGCTTTATGTAGTAATCTTCTTCGTTATTATTGCTGTAATGGCTTTCAGCGGCTCGGGCACGGCGTCAAATGTTACACAGACTGCCGATTATACCTACAGTGACCTTATGAAGGACATAGATGGCGATAGTATAAGATCTATTGATTTTCAGAGAGAAACAGATACTGATAACTATGGTACGGCGATAGCTGAGTTCAAGGACGGCAGTACCGTTAAGGTCGTTATCCCCTCGGCGTCAACATTTATGAATTATTTGAGCGAAAGCGGAGCGGACCAGAGAATTGACGTAGTGACAAAAACTATTCCGACTACGGGAATATTTGTGGCCATACTTCCGTCGATCATAATGATGGTAATAGCTATCATCATATTTATGGTAATGTTCCAGAAAATGCAAGGCGGCGGAGGCGGCAAAATGATGTCGTTTGGAAAAAGCAACGCCAAAGTAAGCATGGACGATGACAAGAGGATCACTTTTGAGAATGTTGCCGGACTTGATGAGGAAAAAGGGGAGCTTCAGGAGCTCGTTGACTTTTTGAGCGATTCCAAGAGATATGTTGAGCTTGGGGCGAGGATCCCTAAGGGCGTCCTTCTTGTAGGCCCTCCGGGTACAGGTAAGACCCTGCTTGCCAAGGCTGTGGCCGGTGAGGCGGGAGTTCCGTTTTTCAGCATTTCCGGTTCGGACTTTGTTGAGATGTTTGTTGGTGTCGGCGCTTCCCGTGTAAGGGATCTGTTTGAGCAGGCGAAGAAAAATTCACCTTGTATAGTATTTATCGATGAGATCGACGCCGTGGGCAGACGCAGAGGCGCGGGTCTTGGCGGCGGACATGACGAGAGAGAGCAGACACTTAACCAGCTCCTTGTTGAAATGGACGGCTTCGGCATAAACGAGGGCGTTATTGTAATGGCCGCGACCAACAGGGCGGATATACTTGACCCGGCTATCCTTCGTCCGGGACGTTTTGACAGACAGGTATATGTCGGCAAACCTGACGTTAAGGGCAGAGAGGCCATTCTTAAGGTCCATGCCAAGGGCAAACCCTTCGCCGATGACGTTGATTTTTCGATCGTCGCAAAGACAACATCGGGATTTACGGGAGCCGATCTGGAGAACCTGCTCAATGAGGCGGCACTCCTTACGGCAAGATCCGGAAAGAAAAAGATCGACATGGAGGAGATACAGAAGGCTTTTGTTAAGGTCGGCATCGGTACGGAGAAAAAATCGAGGATCATTTCCGAAAAGGAAAAGCTTATTACCGCGTACCATGAGTCCGGACACGCGATACTTTTTGAGGTACTTGAAAAATGCGACCCCGTACACAGCATTTCGATAATTCCCACGGGTATGGCCGGCGGATACACAATGCCGCTTCCGGGCGAGGATAAGATGTATATAACCAAGGGCGAGATGGAGCACGAGATAATCAGCTTCTTAGGCGGACGCGCGGCTGAGGAGATAGTGCTTAAGGATATCACTACCGGAGCCAGCAACGATATCGAGAGAGCTACGGCTATGGCCAGAAACATGATAATGAAATACGGTATGTGCGATAAGTTTGGTCCCGTGCAGTACGGCGACGAGGGCGACGAGGTATTCATTGGCAGAGACATCGGTCATACGAGAAACTACAGTGAGAACACCGCTGACGAAATCGACGCGGAGGTCAAAAAGCTGATGAATTACTCGTATAATGAGGCGAAGAGACTGCTTAACGAGAATATAAATGTTCTCCATGCTTCGGCAAAGCTGCTTATGGAAAAGGAAAAGATAACCGGAGACGAGTTCAGAGCGCTTTTCAAAACAGCCAGCGCTCAGGAGACAGCGCCCGAAACAGAGAAAAATACGGAAGAATAAGCCGTTAAGATCGGTAACCTGTTAATCAAATTATATATAAAGAAGAGGGAGATGTTTTAAAATGGATTTGGCATTAAAGAAGGACTTAAGCATGTAAAAGAGTATGTTGTAGAGCATAAGGACACAGCCGATGCTGTAGGCAACAAGGGCATCAACGTACTTTCATCACCCACTATGATTTTATGGATCGAGCAGACCTGCCTTGAGGCTATTAAGCCCTTCCTTCCCGAAGGATATGAGACAGTAGGAACAGTATTCAACTTCCTTCACCTTGCGGCGACACCCATTGGACAGAAGGTAAGAGTTGAGGCCGAGCTTACAAAGGTCGAAAAGGGCAAGGTACTCACATTCGATATCAAGGTATTTGATGAAAAGGGCAAGATCTGCAAGGGTCAGCACGGCAGAGCAATTGTAAACAAAGAGCAGTTCTTCGGAAACCTTTAAGCTGAAAGCTGATAACGTTTTTTGGCGTAAACGGCATAAAAGGAGAAAACAATGCGGGACGGATAGAATTCGTCCCGTGTTTTTTCGTTTGGTATTTTTAGAACAAAATATGAATATCCGATGATGATAAACGATTTTAAAATTTTTGAAAAATATTTGAAAAATGGTATTGTTATTAAAGCTGATTTAGAATATAATACGTATATTATTGCATAAAAATAAATTTATATAGAATTTTAGGAGGAGAATAAAATGGGCGTGAATTTAAAAGGAAGAAGCTTTCTTACCCTTAAGGATTACAGCAAGGAGGAAATAGAATATCTTGTTGACCTTGCGATAGACCTGAAGGAAAAAAAGAAAAAAGGAATATTTGAGAGACATCTCGAGCATAAAAACATAGCGCTTATTTTTGAAAAGCCGTCTACAAGAACAAGATGCTCGTTCACTGTAGGCTGTATAGACGAGGGAGCACACCCCGAATATCTTGGAAAGAACGACATTCAGCTCGGACACAAGGAGACTGTCGAGGACACGGCCAGAGTGCTTGGAAGAATGTTCGACGGAATAGAATTCAGAGGTTTTTCGCAGGAGGTCGTTGAAAAGCTGGCCAAATACAGCGGAGTGCCGGTTTGGAACGGTCTTACCGATGAAGACCACCCTACACAGGTACTTGCCGATTTTATGACGATGAAGGAGAAATTCGGCCATATTTCCGGCCTTAGATTCGTATTCATAGGCGACGGCAGAAACAATATGGCAAACGCCCTTATGATAGGCTCCAGCAAGATGGGCGTTGACTTTGTAATTGCCGCTCCCAGGGAGCTTTGGCCCGAGGAGGCCCTTGTTGAGCAGTGCAGGGAGTACGCGAAGGAGAGCGGAGCGTCGATAGAGATCACTGATGACCCGAAGGCCGCGGTCAAAAATGCCGATATTATTTATACTGACGTTTGGGTTTCGATGGGCGAGGAGGCCAAGTCGGCCGAGAGAATTTTGCTTCTTAAGCCGTATCAGGTAAACAGGGAGCTTTTTGAGGCCACGGGCAAGGACAGCACCATATTTATGCACTGCCTGCCGGCTGTAAGGGATTATGAGGTAACAAATGAGATCATCGAGGGAGAGATGTCAGTCGTATTCGACGAGGCCGAGAACCGTATGCACACAATAAAGGCGGTAATGGTGGCTACACTGGGAAATTGAGAAGTTTGATATAAGTTTTATAAAGGCCGACGGGAGTTGCTCCCGCCGACCTTTTTTGATGATCGATACGCGGTTTACTCGCTGAGAATCAAAAGGACGAGTGTAAGACGGCTTGACTTAAGAAAACAAACCAGAGTATCGTATTTCTTGAGGCAAACGCTGATGTAGTGTTGTTGACAGCTCAATTTTTGTGCTGTAATATAGGACTGTCACAAATATAAGGAGGCGCTGAAATGGAAAAAATTGTACTTGCCGGAGCGTCAAGGGAGAAGCAGAAATATTTTTTTGAGCCGAGATTTGCCGCCCTGCCGCAGACCGTAAAAGACGAGATAAGAAATATATGTATAATCATGGCGGAAAGACTTGGCTGCACCTTCCTCATCTCATTTGAGAAAAGCGGGGACGTATTGTTCGAGATAATCAAAAATGAGGGGGATATCGACTTTGACGATATAGGCGCGGAGCTTGAGATAAAGAGTCTTAAATCCGAGAAGAAAGAATTGATTAAAGCCCTCAAACTGTGGTATGTTATTAATGAGACCGATGAAGGCCGGAAAATACGCGAGGAACTTTTGAGAGAAGAATCGGGCAATTAAAAATTTGAAAGGGTGGTATGGATATGATTTTGGTAATTGACGTCGGCAATACGAATATAGTTTTAGGAGTTTATAAGGGAAAAAGACTTGTTTCAAGCTGGCGAATGACTACCTCAAATCAGCAGACCGCCGATGAGATCGGGATTTTTATTCATTCGCTGTTCGATTATTCAGAGGTTGACGCGAATGAGATAGAGGACATAATCATTTCATCGGTCGTGCCGAATGTAATGTATTCGCTCATACATGGTCTGGTAAAATATTTCCATATTCAGCCTATTATTGTCGGGGCGGGAATGAAAACCGGCGTCAATCTTTTGATGGACAATCCCAAGGAAATGGGAGCCGACAGGATAGTGAAGCTTGTGGCGGCCTATGAGATATACGGCGGACCGGCAATGGTCATAGACTACAGTACGGCGACGACCTACGACGTTATAGACGACAAGGGAAGGTTCGTAACGGGAATTACCGCTCCCGGTATACAGGTATGCGTGGACGCGCTTGTTAAAAGCACGGCGCAGCTTCCAAAGGTCGAGATAAAGAAGCCGAAGTCGATAATCGTGAAAAATACGGTTGGAAGCCTTCAGGCAGGGATCGTTTACGGCCACATCGGTGAGACAAAATATATTATCGAGCAGGTAAAAAGCGAGCTTGAACTGCCGGAGCTTAAGGTCATAGCCACCGGCGGACTGGCAAAGACAATGGAGAGCAACGGGAAAATATTCGATGTAATAGACCCGCTGCTGACGCTTAAGGGACTGCGCATAGTATATGAGAAAAATAAGAAAATAAAGGCTGAGAAAAAGTGAAAATAGGAAATGTCGAGCTGAAAAACAATGTATTCCTCGGGCCTATGGCCGGAGTGACCGACAGGCCGTTCAGGACCTTGTGCCATGAGATGGACTGCGGACTGGTCTATTCGGAGATGGTCAGCGCCAAGGGGATATATTATAATAACGAGAATACGACCGAGCTTCTGGATATAGGAGAAGATGAGGGACCTGCCGCTATACAGCTTTTCGGCTCCGAGCCTGAGATAATGGGAGCTATGGCGAAGAAAATAGAGGGCATCAACGCCGCTTTCGTTGATATCAATATGGGCTGTCCTGTACCTAAGGTCGTAAAAAACGGCGAGGGCAGCGCCCTTATGAAAACGCCTGAGCTTGCGGGAAAAATAATAAAGGCAATAGCGGACAGCCAGAAAAAGCCTGTTACGGTAAAGATCAGGAAGGGATTTGATGGCAGGAATATAAATGCTGTCCAAATGGCCCGTATCGCTGAGGAAAACGGCGCGGCGGCGGTCGCCGTACACGGCAGGACAAGAGAGCAGTATTACAGCGGAAAGGCCGACTGGGATATTATAAAGGAAGTAAAAAAAGCTGTTTCAATACCTGTTATAGGAAACGGTGACATAGTTTCGCCTGAGGATGCCGAGCGTATGCTTGACTATACAGGCTGTGACGCCGTTATGATAGCGAGAGGGGCGCAGGGCAATCCCTGGATATTTAAAAGAACTGTACATTACCTTAAAACGGGCGAGCTTTTGGACAAGCCGTCGCCCGAGGAAAAGATAAAAACAGCTCTCAGACACGCGAAAATGCTCATTGATTATAAGGGTGAGTATATCGGTGTGAGACAGATGAGGGCGCATATGGCATGGTACGTGAAGGGCGTGAAGGGCGCTTCTGCCGTAAGGGACAGGATAAACCGCGCCGAAAGCTATGAGCAGATAGCGGAAATACTTGAAAAATTGGAATTTTAGGAGAAATCAAGCAAAGGAAAAGATTTTTAAAAGCTGTTACAGCGGTAGTTTTAACGGTAGGATTATGTGCGGCGTGCGTTTCTTCCGGCGACACGCAAAGCTCAACTGATCAAGCCGAGCCGGCAGCGGAATTAAGCATAGTTGTTGGGCCGCTTACTGAGAAGGAATACGCCGAGACTGGCACCGAGGGGATAGATGATCCGACGGCCGAGGATTTTTCAAAGGTAACTGTCAGGGTCGAGCTGACGAATATGATCAGCGGAACCGAGAGAAGCTTAAAAATGCCGGCGCTCAAAAATCTTATGGCTGACAAGCGGATAGACGGATATTGGTACGGCAGGGGACAAAGCCAAAACAATGCTGACGAGGACTTTTCACAATGGGTTTCCGAAAGCGTAATATACAGAAGAGATCTTACAGACGATGACATCAGAGGTATATTTGACGGAGCCGAGGCCGTTGTCACATACTGTTTGTCAGAGAACGAGATAGAAGAGGAAGTAATCGCTATGGCGGACTATATCGAGTTTAAATAATAAGCCGAAAGGAGAAACAATATGAGGGATTTGAAGGATATTTGCGCAATAGCCGTCGTTCAGGCGGCACCGATCATGTTTGACAAGGCGGCCTGCACTGAAAAGGCCGTGGGACTTATTAACGAGGCCGCTGAAAAGCAGGTCGAGCTTATTGTTTTTCCGGAGCTTTTTATACCAGGATATCCCTACGGAATGACCTTTGGCTTTACGGTGGGCAGCAGAAACGCCGACGGTCGTAAGGACTGGAAAATGTACTATGACAATTCCATAGTCGTGCCGGGGCCCGAGACGGAGGCTATCGGAGCGGCGGCTAAGTCGGCCCGTGCCTATGTGAGCATCGGGGTGTCGGAGCGGGACGCTGTCAGCGCTACGCTTTATAATTCCAACATTATCTTTTCGCCTGAAGGAGAAATTATATCCGTACATAGAAAAATCAAGCCGACAGGAGCCGAGCGCGTGGTCTGGGGAGACGCCGACAAAAACTATTTCCCTGTTGCGGACACGCCTTGGGGTCCTATGGGCTGCCTTATATGCTGGGAAAGCTATATGCCGCTGGCGAGGGTCGCTCTTTATGAAAAGGGCATAACGCTTTATATTTCGGCCAACACAAACGACAATGAGGAATGGCAGGCCACAATAAGGCACATCGCCATTGAGGGTCACTGCTATTTCATCAACTGCGATATGTTCTTCACTAAGGCTATGTACCCCGAGGGACTGCACTGCTCTGACGAGATAAACAGGCTTAACGACATAGTGTGCAGGGGAGGAAGCTGCGTTGTCGATCCATACGGGCATTATGAGACGGAGCCGGTCTGGGATAAGGAAGAAATAATATACGCGCATCTGGATATGAGAAAGGTCCCCTCCAGCCGAATGGAATTTGACGTGTGCGGACACTATTCAAGACCCGATATATTTGAGTTTAAGGTAAACGAGAAATAATTGAGAGCCTTGCCGCTTAAATGGGCGGCAAAGCGTTTGAAAAGAGTCATATATAAATCAGATATTTATCCTACCTTGTACGGAACCGGGTCACGGACGGTTTTTGCAGGACTTAAAAACTGAGGAGAGACTTTTATGAAGCTCTGTATTGCATTGGCTCAACGCAAGTGCCTGTAGTCTTAACGCTCTTATGAGAAGCTATATCCCCGTGGAGATCCGGGGCAGAGTTTATGCCGTGAGGAATAAGCTGCGATTTTTCACCATACCGGCAGGATATATTGGGCGGAGCGCTGACAGACGAAGTGTTCGAGCCGTTTATGACTATGCGTGACGGAGGTATGCTGAGTGACGTACTCGGTACGTAAAAGGGCTCGGGAACGGCTATCCTGCTGTTTATTTTAGCCTTTGAGGGAGTTGTTACCTGCCTGTGTTCAGAAGGGACAGGCATATCCGGAATTTAGAAAGATAATAAATAAACCGCCTGCGTGATGAGCGCAGGCGGTTTTTGGCTTAAACAGATATAGTAATGGCCAGTGTCATAAGGAAACATAAAAAGTGTTCAAACCGCAAGACTTTTTATCGTTTTCCGTGATACACTCCGCATGGCCGAAGAAAAAACAAAGAGCTCTCATGGAATAAATGCCGTGAGGACCTGTTGTTCATACCTATGTTTATACCCGTCAAGATCCTGATTTTGCCGAAGGAATCTTAGAGTATAACACGTTCCTTTTCCGTAAGAGAAGCCATAGTAGCGTGCATATCCTTAAGATAGAAAACTGACATTATAGGGTTTTCCGCCGAGCCGTACATTTTGAGCAGGTCGGGCATTACCTCGAATACCTTTTTCTTTGCCTCCATATTGTCATTGTCGAAAACGACCTCGCCGCTGACGCGAAGAAAATGAGTATCGGGAGCCATTGAGCAGAATTCTACCTTGGGATTTTTCTCCATCTGTTTGCAGACCTTTTTGGGAAGGGCTGTTACCATATAAAATTTGTCATCAAATATCATGTGAAAACCAAAGGGACGGACTCTTGGCTGACCGTCATCGTCTGTAGCCAAATAGAAAACCGGGTTTTTCTCCAAAAATTTTAATAATTCTCATGCGTATA
>CAZBNY010000064.1:0-10202 GCA_964493235.1 uncultured Lachnospiraceae bacterium | reverse complement strand
GGCGGCCAGTCCCAGTATAATTGGGTTTGCCCGTCTAGCTTTATGTTAGACGGTCGATTTTATTTTATGGCTACCAAAAAATTAACGGGTTTCGATGAAACCCGTTTTGCTTTTACAATTCCACGTTATATATTTCGTCTTTTTCCTGCTGAACAAGCTCCGTGCGGACGCCGTTTTGCGTCACATATCTTCCGCCATCGGTCACTTTTCCGATAACGGCGGCGTTTATTCCCTCCGCCTTAAGCCTTTCGACCAGCTTTTCGCCGTCAAAGGCGGATATTATCATAGTTCCGCTGGATATGAGCCTCAGACAGTTTATGCCCGAAAGCTCGCAAATCTTTCTCGTACAATCAAGCACCGGTATATTATCGGCAAATATCTCAACTCCGGCGTTGGAGCACTCGGCCACTTCCCATACGGCACCCAGTATTCCGCCCTCGGTCGCGTCGTGCATAGCCGTCGCTCCGTACTCAGCGGCTATAATGCCCTCCTTTACAACACTCAGCTTTAAAGCCAAGGCCTTCGCTTCATCAAGCATTTCATCGGATATGCGGCCTTTAAGCTTATCCTCATAATCCGCGGCGATTATCGACGTGCCCTCTACGGCCGCCCATTTTGACATGACTATGTCCTGTCCCACTTTGGCTCCGCCCGATGATATAAAATTCTTTGTCTTGGCGATCACCGTACCGCTTATCACAGGTTTATTTACGGCCTCCGTTATCTCCGTATGTCCGCCTAAGATCTCTATGCCAAGCTCTCCGGCGGCTCTGTATGCCCCGTCGATTATTTCCTTAAGGTCAGACTCCGTACTGCCATTTGGCAAAAGCGCCGTAAGGAGGATACCCACAGGCTCCGCACCGGCGGAGGCGGCGTCATTGCAATTGATATGTACCACAAGATAACCGGCGTTGCTTCCCGCCGCAGTGATGGGGTCCGTGGAAAGCACGCATATATTTTCTCCAAGGTTCACCGCCGAGCAGTCCTCTCCGGTGGACGGTCTTACAACAACATCGTCTCTTTTGTTTATATTATTATTGATCGGGTCAAGGACTATCCTGTTGAGCACGTCAACAGGAACCTTGCCTATTTCAAGCTTTTCTTCCATATTGCTTCTCCTTATCCTCCGATAACGACATCGGGAATACTGTCGGTCTCGCCTATCGCCGGTATGTCGTTGGTATTTTCATCAGGCTGTACCTCGGGACCAGTCGGCGTATCGGGCACGTCAGATGTTGTGTCGGATACGTCCGGTGTACCGGGTACGTCAGTTGCTGACGGCGTATCAGGCGTACTTGGTACGACGGGTGTTACCTGCTCACCGATAACCGGCAGGTCCTCGGTCTCCTTAGGCTTAGTTCCGACCCTTACCTCGTCGGCTGTGGCAATATATGTCGATGACGAGAACCATTCCTTGCTTACGAGCGTATCTCCGTCATATACCAGCTTATAGGTATCGACCTTGGCTCCGGTCTTTCCGCTGTAGGTGACTTCTCTTTCACCCACATACATATCAGGATCCTCAGTTACATTCTCGGCCGGCTTTCCGATAGTAGCTACCCAAACACTCTCAAAATCCACTCTCCTGTCCTCGTCGTGTATCTCGTGACCGTAGATGTTGCAGACAATATTGTAGTCTTCAATATATGTCTCGATGTATACGTTATAATCAGTGTCGTTCTGGAAGCGCAGGTTTTTGTATGTTCCTGCAACGGCAGCGTCTCTTCCGAGAGGAACATATCCTACCATGAGCGAATGATTATGTCTTTCCACGATCTTAAGCTCGGCGAATATGGCGGCGTTATATATCGTAGTCGTTACCTGGCACACGCCTCCGGCAATAGCCGAAACGATCTTACCGTTCTCTATCACTCCGGCGGCCTTATATCCGTTTGCCGTAGTCTGTGGACCAAGGGCCTCATTCATGTCAAAAATATCACCGGGCTCAAGCACCGTACCGTTTATTTTCTCACAGGCGACCCTCAGGTTTTCATTCCTGTTTACGTCGCTGGCCGAAAATGACGTTGAGAATGTACCTATAAGCACCTTTTCCTCCTCGTCGTCCTCCTTCTCGGAAATGACCGTTACAGGATCAAGGTTTCCGGCCGCAAGGCTCTTGATGATCTTTTCGGCCGTTTTCTCAATATCCATCGAGAACTTTTCCTTTTCGTTTATCTCATTATTTATTTCCTCAAGCTTATTTTTCAAAAGCGTTTCATCACATGAATACGATATTGAAATATTTACCGGAGACTGGGCAAGCTGCTCAATATCTGCCTGTCTTTCCTCCTCTGTTCCCACGTTGCCTATTTCCATCGCAGCCTCAAGCGCGCTTGTAAAGTCGGCCTTTACGTCTATGTCACTGAACTTGACGTTCCACATATCCTCATCATGCCATACTATTATCTCAAGCTCCTCATCGGCAAGTCCGGACAGCTTTTGGGCGGCCTCGTCCTCAGTCAGTCCGCCTATGTCTATCCCGCCTATCGATATCCCGTCATGGAAAACAGCGGCATCCTCCACAGGCTCGGTCTCCTTCTTGTCTGAGCAGGCTGTCATTGACGCGAGCATCAGCAAGGCCATAAAAACAGATAAGTATCTTCTTAATTTGATAAATCCTCTCATTTCTGTTACCCTCTACTATAATAATTTCAAAAAAAATCAACAGAGTTATAGTAACACAAAACCTATCACCATACAAGGATATTTTAATTAATTAAAGCAACTGTAAAATAATTGTAACAATTTATAATATCACCATAACAAATAATGTTTGGGATCAAAATTTCTCTATGACATACAGCTCTCTTTGTGAAGCGTTCTGCTCCAATCGTTTTTCCTGTCCCAGATAGATTCGCTGTTTTCAAAAATGTGCGGCAGAAATTTCCGCCGCACCATGTTATTTTCTCCTGTTTCGTTTCATATCAGCCAAAGCGCTGGAAGAGGATCTTTTTTCAGGAGCCTTGTTGTCCTTCTTGCTGTCCTTCCTTTTCTCCGCCGTTTTCTCAACACTTTCCGCCGATCTGTTCTGCTCCCTTATTCTTTCGGCAAAGTCCTTTTTAGCCTTTTTCTTCGGCTTAAGCTTTGACAGGACAAGGCATATTCTGTCGGTGAACTCGGGAAAACGCCTGAGCAGTATATCCAAAATCAGCACTATAAGCGCGAGTATTATAAGCGGAACCGATATATCCCTTTTGGCAAAGGTATCAGGCAGAGACGCCGAATAGACCTCGTCGGGCGACGTTATGACGTTTATGCCGTCATAGGACGCCAGCTCGTCGATAACTCCGTTATCATTGATGTTCCTTGTGTCATATTCCTTTGAATACCCGATTATAAATCCGGTGTTATAGGCATTTGAGTCTCCGTCGGTAAGCTTTTCAGTAACCGTGATTATATAGGCGCCCTCCTCGTCCGTCGGTATCGTGCATGTATATTCGCCCGGAAGGGAGGCCGACATATCAGCCTCATATTCCGTTCCGTCAGAGGTCATTATCAGCGCCGAAACTCCCGCCGTGTTCCTGTTCACCGGCAACTTGGCCGTAACTATGGAAACTCCGCCGGACGCCTCGCCAGTCACCTCAATATCATAGAGGATATCGCTCCGCATCGAATAGCTGATAAGGTTCCTCATTATGTCAAGGCCCTCGTCGGAGGCTATCCAGTCGCTGCTCCATTGTCCGCTCATATCGCTGGTCCAGGCAGCCGAGCGCCCCAGTCCGTACTGCCATACGGCAAGCACCGGCTCCTCGTCGTCGCTTTCAAGCACTACGTCCGCCCTGCTTTTGGCCGTCGTGCTGACATAGCCGTGAAGCATTGGTACGGAATCTATATTTTCAGTGATCTCGGAGCTGTCGGCAGCTGTGGGATAAAAGTCCTCATTGTTTATATAATCCTTGCTGGCGACAGTAGTCTCATAGACGAATATTTCCGGAAGACTGGAATACTGGTCGGCATAATAATACCGTCCATTGCCCTCATCGGCAATATATTGGAGCAGGCGGGTGTCCGCTCCCTGTCCGACGGCAATGGTCGATATAGTTATTCCGTCCGACCTGGCCATGTTCAGCAGATTGCTGTAGCCTGTGCTTTCGGCCTGTCCGTCTGTAAGAAGTATGATATGCTTAAGCTTTGTGTCGGTCTCCGTAAGCTTCTGGCAGGCTATTCTAAGCGCCGGCAGTATGCTTGTGCCGCCGCCGGCCTGTATACTGCCTATGGCCTCGCCTATGGAATCTATATTACCGCCTACCTTCTGCGGCTCAACGACCCACTGGGCCTGCGTGTCAAAGGCTATTACCCCGACAAGGTCGTCCTCACCCATTTCCAGCACTCCTCTGTAGGCCGCCTCCTTGGCGAGATCCATACAGCTAAGTCCCTGGGAGCTGTCGGCCATGCTTCCGGAACGATCTATTACCATTATCATCGCCAGATCCGGCTCCTCCGACTGGGTCTTTATGTCCATCTCAACCGGCAGCATATCCTCAAGCAGCGTTCCGCTGTAGCCGCCCGGGCCAAAAGAATTTTCACCGCCGATGGCGATAAGTCCTCCTCCGGCGTATCTTACGAAGCTGTCCAGAGACGTTACAAAGTCCTCGGCCAGCTCGTTGTAGTCCACGTCGGCCAGAACGACCGAATCATAGGCGATAAGCGTATCATAGGACAGCGGTGTCTCCGAGGGCGGGACAACATCAACGCTCAACTGCGCCGATTCCAAAAGCAGTCTCATATTCTCCGCGCTCTCTCCGCTTCCGACGACAAGCACCGACGGAAGGTTCTCGGCATAGCAGTAGCCGTAGATGGAATTATTCTGATAAAATGTATCGTTTGACGGCACTATCTCAGCGTGATAGATTATTCCGCCGCCCTTTTCGGCCTTGTCCGTAAACACAAAACGGTTTTCTCCGTTTTTAAGGTCTATCTCCTCGTTGACTACAAGAGCCGCACCCCTGTAGAGCCTGAGAGCGGCCCTTTGGGAGCCTATGGAGTCTATTATTACGTTTACGTCATAGCTCATGTTTATGTTGACGTACTGCGGAAGGGCGATCTCCCTTATTCCGGCCTCGTTCTCAACTCCGCCGCTTATGTCATATATGAGTGTCTGCACATTCTCGGTTTTCAGCAGGTTTCTGGCCGACACCGCGTCGCCCTTTGTTTCCGAGCCGTCGGTAATGAGTACAAGTCTTTTCTTGGTGTCATCACCGTATATACTAAGGGCGTGCTTTATCGCCGTCTCGATATTCGTATTCTCTCCGCCGACCGTTCCCGTCTCAAGATTCACCGTAACATAATCGTCCGTAGGCTGTACGACCGTGACGGCCCTTTCGCCAAAAAGCGCCACAGCTGTCCTGTCGCCGTTTTTCTTGTTCGACTGGGCGGACTCTATGAATTCGGCGGCCTGCTTATTGCTGTTATCCGTGCTGTCCGATATATCGGCGAGAAAAACCGTCGTTTCGTTTCTTGCCTTATCCACAACGGAAATGCCCGAAAGCGACATCACAAGCAGGATCACTGTAAATGTCCTGAGTATCGTACTCAGGTCCGTATATCTGTCCCTTTTGACATATTTTCTCATTAAAAATATGATCGCTACGACGATGATGGGAATCAATATTAAAAAATATATTTTATCGGCGCTTAATGCCATTGTACTTCACCCACCATTCCGCAAGCAACGCGATAACTGCCAAAATGATCAAAATTTCCATAAGTCCGGCTCCGCCCCTTGTGGCCGTTCCTGTGTTTCCTTCCCTATCCTGTCCGAAAAGCGCCGCGAGCTGGGACTCCCCTTCCACGGCGGTGTTCACGGCGGCAACGCTTTCACTTATACTGCCGTCGTTGTTTTCGGAAACTATCCTATAAAATCCGGCTTCCGACGTATCAGAATAATCAGCCGCCGGGAACGGAGGCGCGACCGTCCTTTCATTTCCCTCGGGGTCGATCACGGTTATTTTCTCAGCCGTCGCCGAGGTCTGTATATTCAGGCTCTCGCCGCAGCGGGTAACGCTTTGCGCTCCCGATCTTCCGGGCAAGAACCAGTCTGTGAGGTTATATATCATAACGGGGAAATCCTTCAACAGCGGCAGGTCGGTATTATGTATGTCAAACGAGAACACACAGACCTTCTGACCGTTATTTTCTCCCCTGATAATGATCGGAACGCCGTCAGCCGTCGCCTCAGTGACCGCCCAGGACGGTCTGACGATGTTTTTGGCCTCGGCTATTATAAAGCTCAGCTTGCCGTCAGCCGTAAGGTCGGTCGTACCCTCGGCATAGCAATTCAGCTCCTTAGTCTCCCCTACGTCAATAAAGCCGTTGTCGGATGGAGGATCCAATATAAAAATACAGCCGTCAGCCGGTATCTCGTCCGGCATAGCGCCGTCAAAAATATAAAGGTCATAGCCTGTCAGGTCAGCCTTTTCCATCGTTTCCGGCGTCATCTTATACAGCTCTGTATTTTCCGTCAGGCTAAGGGCATTCTCCAGAAACGTATTGCCCTCGGTCACAAGCAGCAGTCTGGCCGTCTGCGCCCTGTTGACGGCAAGATAATAGGTATCGTCAGCCGCAAGTATATCCTCCGGCGATATTATAACGGTTATTTCCGCGCTGTCGGTATAAATATCCGTGAAAACAAGGCTTCTCTCACTGTCCGAGGGGATCGTTACCTCACTCACGGCGGCCGCTATGCTTCCGTTAAATACCGTCACCGTTTTCTCCGCGTCAGAAACACCGAAATTTCTGACATTGACAAGTACGCTTCCGTCACTTGCCGAGACAAGCGTAACGGCGCAGTTTTCCGTATCCTTTCCGGCGTAAAACACATTGGTGTCAAGTCCGCTGAAGTCCTTATCGTTGTCGGTAAACACATATATACCGGCTTCGGTCTTGGCGGCCTCTGAAACAGCCAGACTCTCCACGGTCTCTTTATCTATTCCGCCGTAGGTCTGACCTATGCCCCTTATCGCCGAGCCGGCCGCTGTCTTGTCATTGTCAGGCCCATAGGCAACATAAGGCTCCTCGCCGGCAGCTATAACGGTTATCTTACTCAAGGCCGAGGCCGAGCTGACAAGCTTTTCGGCTCTGTCCTTGGAGTAGTCAAGCCTGCTTTCACCCATATCCTCCGCCGACATACTTGCTGACGTATCGATGACAATAACATAGTTATACGCCGTCCCAAATACCGAAATATATGGTCTGGCGGCAGCCAAACCGAGGGCCGCCGCCGCTGTTATCTGCAATATGAGCGGAAGGCTTTTTTTCAGCTTCTGCCAGGGCTTTGACCGGACGCTCGTATCCGCCGCTCTTTCCCACAGATAAATGCTTGGGATTTTTACGTCCTTCTGCTTGCGCTTTAACATATGAAGAATTATTATGATCGGTATGCCTATCAGAGCGATAAGCCCCATCGCATTAAAGAATCCCATAGCTTTCTCCTGAGTTTATTTTTCAAGTCCCGAGAAATATTCCGCTATTACCTCTCTCATTCCGTAGGGAATATTTCCGTTTTCCGTTTCCTTGATAGCCTGTTCCTTATAGTCACCCACAACGGTGTCATAGGGCACGCTCTGCCCGTTCACACCGCCGGACTTTGTCTCGGAATATGTCACTTCGCCCTCGTTGGTCTGCTGGGACTGGAGCTGTTCCTCCTGACCCGACATGCCCTCGGCGTTTCTTGTATATACCTTTTCAGGCTCGGCGTGTCCCAGACCACGTCCGCTGCCGCCTGCGCCTGTACCGACACCGCCATTTCCGTTACCGTTACCCTCTCCGTTTCCGCTGCCGTCACCGTTGCCTGAGCCGTTTCCGCTGCCGTTTCCGCTTCCAGAACCATTTCCTTCACCATCGCCGTTTCCTTCACCACTCTGGGAGGTGCCGCTGCCGCTGTTATTGGACGTACTGGTGGCCGTTTTTCCGGCTCCGTCGCTGGCCTTCGCCAATGATGACGCCATTCTTCCCGTTGCCGACGACGCGGCCGAGCTTTTGGTCATAGACATTGACGCCGCCTTTGAGAGCGCCTCGGCGGCAGTCTTGGCGTCGCCGTTTTCTGCTGCCTTCTCGGCCTCCTCAAGGAGCTGTTCAAGCTCCTCGTCGCTCATTTCATCCGACAGCTCGCCAAGCTGTTCAGCCAGCTCCTTCAGTTCCTCGTCAGTAAGCTGTTCCAGCTCCGCCGCCAGCTTTTCCATAGCCTTGGCAAGAGCCTCGGAATTATTCAGATCCATAGCCGAGGAAATGTCATTCCCGGCCGAATAGTCGGAAAGCATGTTTTTAATGCTGTTCTTATCTTCGGTGGCTTTATTTTCAAGCTTTTTAAGCTCCTTCTGGGCCTCGTTTATGAGCTTTTTGGCCTCCTTGGCGTCCTTGGCCTTTTTGAGGTTTTTGTTCAAATCCTTTAGTATTTTGTTATACTCCTCCTTGAGGCTTTCCGAAAGCGCTTCGTCGCTGTTTATCGATTTTTTGACCTCCTCGGCCTCCTTGAGCGCCTGCTCCGTGATCGGGGTGAGCTGATAAACTCCGGCGTCAGGGGCAAAGCCGGTAAGACACGACGCCGCCAGTATGACCGCCGTTATCAGGGCCAGCTTCTTGGGGAGCCTTATCTTATAGAGGTCGGCTAAATTCGTGTTCCTTGCCGTATTCACGGCGTCACGTACCGCCAGCTCTTCCATGACGCTTTTTTCTCCGCCCTCATTCAATATTCCATAGGCGGTAATAAGTCTCTCGTCACAGCCAAGTCTGTCGCCCTCGGCGGCAGCGTCGTAGTCCGTTACCCTGTACTTCACAAGGGCAAGGAGAAGTCCGACAACGGCCGACGCCGCGAGTATTCCCAGACAAATATACGGCTTCGCGGGGACATATACGAATTTTGAGAAAACAAGTATGAAGAAATCCGCCGCGAGTCCTATGGACACTGTCTGCAAAAGACGGTATATCACATTATTAACAGTTATTTTTTTCTTCAAAGGTTTCAGAAGTCTTTTAAGCTCCTTCATGCAGATCATCCTTTTTTAGAAATACGTTTTACCCTGAAGGCCGCCAGCAGCAGGAAAAGCACTATAAGCACCACAAGCGCCACGGCATTTATTATCCACATCGGCGTATTTATCGTGATGGCCGTGTAGGTCTGTCCGCCGTAATAGTTGCCATAGTCAAGTATCTGTGCCATAAAGCTGCTGCCTGTCTGCTCGCAGATTATGCTGATAAGGCCAACAGCGGGGTTTATAGCCAGAAGCGGCACCCTTACCGATAAAGGCAGAGCCGCCTGATAGTACGAGACATAGATTGAGCAGGCAATGGCATATACTATTATTGTTCCGCCGCAGAGTATTCCCGTACATATATACGTAAACACCATTGATGTGACCGTCTTTTTGAACACGGTCGAAAAGAATATCGCTATCGCTCCGAAAACTCCGCATATGAGTATCATATAGCCTGTTACGGCGATTATATACTGTATGCTCGTTCCGCCAAAGTACATGATAAGCGCGAATATCGGCATGGTCGCGATCACCATAAGCACTATGAGCGCCAGTCCCGAAAGAAACTTGCCTATCACTATGGATAACGGCGACATTTTTGTTACAAGCAGAAGGTCGAGGGTCTGTCTCTCCCTCTCGCCGCTTATGCTTCCGGCTGTGAAGGCCGGTGTCATAAGAAGTACCAGCACAAGCTGGAGTATCGTAAGACCGATATATACGTTCACCATTTCCGCCGGGTCAAAGCTGGCATTGTACGAGTTGTACATGAGCTGCCATATGGCTATCGCCGCCACGGCCGTAACGATAAGTATATATCCTGCCACGGCGTAGAATATTTTCCAGTTTCTGAGTGATGTTTTTGCCTCTCGGCGCAATACGGGATTAAGCATTCTCCTCACCTCCTGTAACTGTCATAAAGATCTCCTCAAGGTTTCCTTCGTTTTCAGAGAAGGAATATACGGGTATTCCGTTCATTATCGCGTTTCTGAGTATGCTTACAAGATCGTTGTTCTTTCCCTCGAAGGCGAACTCTATATTGTCTGTGTTCTCGATTATATCGGAAACAGTTGTCTGCTCCTTCAGCAGGCGGATAAAGTTTTCCTTACCTGAGGAAAGTTTCGCCCTGACGATCCTCTTTTTATGGATCCTGTTCATTATCTCGGTAACAGTGCCCTGCGTGACAAGCTGTCCGTGGTCGATAATGCCTATCTCCGAACACATCTCCGCCAG
>CAZBNY010000063.1:0-10317 GCA_964493235.1 uncultured Lachnospiraceae bacterium | reverse complement strand
GAAAGGAGCATGGCGCAAAAGCCCGTAAAAACAGGCTATAACGGCATATAAGAACTTCTAAAAAGATAATCAATTTTCTATATAGATTTGATATAAATATTACGTAATAAAGGAGAAAACTATGTTAACAAGCAAACAGAGAGCTTTTTTGAGAAGCATGGCAAACGGAATAGACCCGATATTTCATGTGGGAAAGGCGGGAGTTACGCCGGAGCTGACAGAGGCCGTGGACGCGGCGCTGGAGGCGAGAGAGCTGGTAAAGGCAAACATACTGGATAACTGCCTGATAGATACAAGGGAGGCGGCGCAGATGATAGCCGAAAGGACCCGTGCGGAAGTCGTACAGGTCATCGGAAACAGGTTTGTCATTTACAGACCGGCCAAGAAACCCGTTATAGAGCTTCCGAAGGCTAAAAAGGAATGAGACTGAATGAACGGCGATTTTGATTTTAAGAGCTGTAAAAAAATAGCCTTAATGGGCGGAGCCTTTGACCCGATACATTACGGGCATCTTGTAACGGCGCAGACCGTATACGATAATTTTGACGTGGACAGGGTAGTTATTATGCCGTTGGGTAATGCTCCCCATAAGGAAATGAAGGGCGTCTCGGCTCTTGACCGTTATGAGATGGCAAAGAGAGCGGTCTGTGACAACACGGCTCTCGCGGTGTCGGCTATGGAGATAGAGCGGCAGGGCAAGACCTATACGGTGGACACGGTAGCGGAGATCAAAAAAATAAATCCCAAAATGACCGTGTATTTTGTTATGGGAGCCGACGAGATACTTTCGATCGACTACTGGAAAGAGCCTGAAAGACTGCTTAAAATGTGCAGCGTCATAGCCGTGACAAGGCCGGGCTTTGACAAAAAGCGGGTCATGGAAAAGACGGAAAGCGTCAGGGAAAAATACGGCTGTGAGATATATTTTCTGGAGGTTCCGGCGCTGGATATTTCCTCGTCGGACATAAGGGACAGGCTCAGGGAGGGCAAAAGCGCGAAATATCTTTTGCCGGATCAGACCCTGAGATATATTGAGGATAATCATTTGTACAAATAACTGCTTAAAGAAGGTAATAGAGATGCTTGATACCGAAACGATCAAGGAAAAACTACAGTCCGCTCTTTCCATAGAGCGGTATATACATACCCTGGGCGTGGTTGAGGAGGCCAAAAAGCTGGCGGCCGTATACGGCGACGAGGAACTTGTTCAAAAGGCCGAGTACGCCGGACTGCTCCATGACTGCGCCAAGGACTATCCAAAGGATATGAAGCTGCGTTTCTGCAAGGAATATCATGTGCCCGTAGACGAGGTAATGAAAAAGCAGATCGACCTTGTACACCCGTTTCTGGGCGCGGAGGTGGCCAAAAGGGAATACGGAGTGACCGACAGCGAAATTCTTGAGGCCATAAAGTGGCACACAACAGGGAAAAGAGAAATGTCGGTGCTGGATAAAATTATTTTTATCGCCGACTATATAGAGCCTAACAGGACGCCCTTTGAGGGACTGGATAAGGCCCGTGAGATGGCGTATAGGGACCTTGACGAGACTATGGAGTTCATACTTGAAAGCACCATAGAATACGTCAGGGAAAGAAACAGGACACTGCACCCGTATTCGGTCGAGGCGCTGGAATACTATAAGAATTTGAATAACCAATAACATATAAATCAAGGAGGACATACATGAACGATTCAATTCATCAGGAAGCATATGAAATGGCGGTATTGGCAAGAGAGGCGCTTGAGGACAAAAAGGGCGAGGACATAAAGGTGCTTGACCTTAAGGGACTCAGCAATATAGCCGACTTTTTTGTTATCGGCAGCGGAAGCAACCCCAATCAGATAAGAGCAATGGCCGACAGCGTAAATGAAAAGCTTTATAAGGCAGGATATAAGCTCCATCATTCCGAGGGATATTCCGGAGGTATGTGGATACTGCTGGACTACGGCAGCCTTATAATCCATATTTTTGACAGGGAGCAGCGTTCCTTCTACGGACTGGAAAGAGTATGGGGAGACGCCGAGGAAAAGTAAGGCTTACTTAGAACATATTGAATTTTTTTGAAATGGTGATATTATTATAAATTGGAAATAAACCTGACGGCTTTGGGCGGAAGCTTAGAACGCCCGGAAAGGCAGGGTAACTTAGATATACGCTTTTTGTACATTAAAAACAAGCTGAAATTTCGGCTTAACTTAAAGGAGTAATTATAATGGGAGAAGCAATGACAGGCTTGAAAAGAAGCCATATGTGCTGTGATGTGAGCGAGTCTCTTATCGGCAGCGAGGTAACGGTTATGGGCTGGGTGCAGAGAAGGCGTGACCTTGGTCAGCTTATATTCATAGCGCTCAGGGACAGGACAGGATTGGTTCAGGCGGTCGTGGACGGCAATAATTCAGATAAGGAGCTGTTTGCTAAGGCCGAGACGATAAGAAGTGAGTATGTTGTGGCCGTAAGGGGCGTTGTGGCCGCCAGAACGGAGGGCAACGTAAACCCGAATATGAAAACCGGAGCGATCGAGATAATCACCTCAGAGCTTAGAATACTGGCCGAAAGCGAGACAACGCCGTTCCAGGTCGAGGACGAGATAACGGTCAAGGACGACCTGAGACTTAAATACAGATATATCGACCTCAGACGTCCCAGCCAGCTCAAGAACATTATGCTGAGACACAGGACAGGACAGGTCATCAGGAATTTCCTCTCGAACGAGGGCTTCCTTGAGATCGAGACGCCCATTCTTGGCAAGAGCACGCCCGAGGGAGCCAGGGACTACCTTGTTCCGAGCCGTGTACACCCGGGCAGCTTCTACGGACTGCCTCAGTCACCGCAGCTCTATAAGCAGCTGCTCATGGTTTCGGGAATGGACAGATATTATCAGATAGCCAAGTGTTTCCGTGACGAGGACTTAAGAGCGGATCGTCAGCCTGAGTTCACACAGGTGGACATGGAGCTTTCCTTCGTCGATGTTGACGATATAATCGATATAAACGAGAGACTTATCAAGACCGTATTCAAGGAAATTCTTGATGTGGATGTGCCTATCCCCATGCAGAGAATGGTGTACAGAGAGGCTATGGAGCGCTACGGCTCGGACAAGCCCGACGTGCGTTTCGGCATGGAGCTGCATAACATCACTGAAATTGTCAGGGACAGCGAATTCGTTGTGTTCAAGAACGCTATCGAGGCCGGCGGCAGCGTAAGGGCCATCAACGCCGAGGGCTGCGGACACTATCCCAGAAAGCAGATAGACTCACTTGTTGAGTTTGTAAAGACCTACAGAGCAAAGGGCCTTGCCTGGATCGTCGTAAACGACGACGGAACGCTGAAATCACAGATCGCCAAGTTCTTCACACCTGAAAAACTTCAGGAGATAGTGGACGCTATGGACGGAAAACCCGGCGACCTCATACTTATCTGCGCCGACCAGGACAAGATCGTATTTGACTCCCTCGGAGCGCTCAGATGTGAGATCGCCAGACGTCAGGAGCTTACAAAGCCCGATGATTTCCGTTTCCTTTGGGTAACGGAGTTCCCCATGTTCGAGTGGGACGAGGACGAACAGAGATATGTCGCCGAGCATCACCCGTTCACCTGCCCTATGGACGAGGACCTTCCCATGCTTGACACCGATCCCGGAAAGGTAAGGGCAAAGGCCTATGACATGGTTCTCAACGGATTTGAGCTTGGCGGCGGAAGTATCCGTATACACAGACGCGACATTCAGCAGAAGATATTCGGACTTCTCGGCTTCTCGGCCGAGGACGCGCAGGAAAGATTCGGCTTCCTGCTTGATGCCTTCAAGTACGGAGTACCTCCTCACGGAGGACTTGCCTTCGGCTTTGACCGTATTATCATGCTTATGACAGGCGCACCAAGCATCAGGGACGTAATAGCCTTCCCCAAGGTAAAGGACGCTTCATGCCCTCTGACGGACGCCCCCGGCGCTGTGGACGAGAAGCAGCTTGAGGAGCTGGGAATAGGTATCACTAAGGCTGAGGAAAAAGCCTAAAACGATCGGTTGTTTTGGCACAGATCAACATTGGGTATTATTTATGCACGGAACTCATATCCGTGCATATTTTTTATAAACAAAAACACGGGCGGAACTCATTTCCGCTCGTGAATAATTGCTTATATTGGCCCGGGCATGAACAAAAAAGTTTTTAAGGAGCTTTTCTTTTATACTTAACCTTCACGATGATAAGTTTTCTATAAACAAAAACACGGGCGGAACTCATTTCCGCTCGTGAACAATTTACTTATATTAGCCCGGACATGAATAAAAAAGTTTTTAAGGGACTTTTTGTTCCTCACCGACAATTAAGTTGAAATCCATCAGGATTTCAACTTAATAACATTCTGTCATTATCCAACGCCTTACCCTTTGTCTCTCTGTAGAGCTTGAGCAGTCCGTCAACATCGAGTTTCGCTCGCTCCTCGCCCTTGATGTCAATGGCTATCTGACCGCTATCCATCATAAGCGTCCTTGTGCCAAGGGCAAGAGCTGAGGCTATGTTATGCGTTATCATAAGGGTAGTTATTTTGCGTGTCGAGACGATCTCCTTTGTTATATCAAGGACCTTTTCGGCGGTAAGAGGGTCGAGAGCCGCCGTATGTTCGTCAAGAAGCAGTATTTTAGGCGTAACCAGCGTAGCCATAATAAGCGTTACCGCCTGTCTCTGGCCGCCGGAGAGCGTACCGATCTTTACCTTCATTCTGTCTTCAAGACCCATGTCAAGCTTTGAAAGCGTTTCCCTGAAAAACGCCTCGTCCTTCTTGCTGATGGCTGAACGGAAGATATTTTTACTGCCTATCGAATAGGCGATAGCGAGGTTTTCCTCGATAGTAAGGCTTGGCGACGTACCCTTCATGGGATCCTGAAATATCCTTCCGATCATTTTCGCCCTCAGAGTCTCGCTCATAAAGGTGACGTCCTTGCCGTCGATCATTATTTTTCCTTCGTCAGTTGTCCATACGCCGGCTATGGCGTTGAAAAGTGTGCTTTTGCCCGCTCCGTTTGAGCCTATTATCGTAACAAATTCTCCCGGATCAAGATGAAGTGAAAAATTCACAAGGGCACGTTTTTCGTTAACGGTTCCGGGATAAAAGGTTTTGGAAACATTTTTAAGATCAAGCATCTTCTCTCAGCCTCCTTGCCTTGTTGTTATTCGCCGCGATAAACTCCTTGACGGGGCCTATGGCAAGGGCTATGGTTATGATAACTACCGTTATGAGCTTCAGATAATAGGTCGGCAGAAAGTCGGTATTGATAGCCAGCGCTATAAAGATACGGTATAACACCGAGCCAATTATCGTGCTTATAAAGCCGACAGCTATATTACGCTTTCCGCAGACCGCCTCGCCGATGATGACCGCCGCGAAGCCTATTACGATCGTTCCGCTTCCGCTGGTAACGTCGCTGTAATGCAGATAGTGAGAGGCCATGCCTCCGGCTATTCCTACGCAGCCGTTGGCGATAGCCAGCGCTATACATTTCATTTTGTTTATATCTATAGATGTGGCGCGCACCATGTCCTCATTGTCGCCGGTGGCCCTTATGCAAAGTCCGAGATGACTTCTGAAAAACAGCTCGATGAGCAGAAGTACAATACCGCAGACCACGATACCCATTATTATCTGTGAGGTGTGCTTTGAGGCGCCTGTCGCGTTCTGGAACATGGAAAAAATAGTATCGGCGCCCAAGAGAGACACGTTAGGACTTCCGTTCATAATTTGCAGCGATATGGAATACAGTCCGCTCATGGTGAGTATTCCGGCCAATATCGGCGGCACCTTGACCTTTGTCTGTAAAAGACCGGTAACAAGGCCGGCGGCCATTCCTGCAAGAGCCGCCGCAAGCAGGGCAAGTATCGGATGACCAAGGTTAGTCACAAAGCCTGATACGCTCATGCCGAGTATTATGGTGCCGTCTACAGTAAGATCAGGGATTTTCAGTATTCTGAAGGTTATGTATACGCCAAGTACCATCAGTCCGTACACCAGACCAAGCTCAATGGCACCGATAAGCTGATTTGTCACTTTCTTCACCTCTTATTTCTCTGTTATCAGTAAAAAACAGGAGCTTCCCCTACGGGAAGCTCCTCAGGAGACTAATTCACTTTTTAGTTGGCCGCGATTGTAGTTACATACTGGGCCTTGGCGGCATATTCGTCGCTGAGTGTTATGCCAAGAGCATTCATAGCATCCTCGTTTACAATAAGACTGAACTCGCTGTATCTCTGGCAGGGCATATCCTCAAGGGCTGTTCCGTTGTACCAGTCGATAACCATCTGTGCTGTCATCTGGCCTACTATGGGATAGCTTACGCCGTATGAGCAGAAGGCTCCGCCCTGTGTCATGGCGTCAGCGGCAGCGTAGCTGGGGATACCCTTTTCCTCAAGAGCTTCACCGATCTGGTTGAAGTTTGAGGCGATGATGGAGTCGAGTGTAGCGTATACGATGCCTGTCTTGGCAGGGTCAATAGCTTGAGCTACCTGAACCGCTGTAGCGACATCTGTGTACTCCTTGACCTCATACTCGATCTCAAGAGAGTCAAGGTATTCGCAGGCAGCTTCCATTGTGCACTGCGAGTTGTTCTGCGATGAGTTATAGATAACTGTGATGATCTTGCCATCCTCAAGAGGTGTGATATCAAGAGCGGTATCAATAAGCAGGTCGGCGGGAATCGTGTTTGATGTACCTGTAGCAAGGTTATTTACTGTGTCCCAGTCAGCCATGATCTTTGAATATACGGGGTCAACAACGCTCATAAAGATGATAGGGATACCGCTTTCTAATCCTACAGCAGCCTGTGTGGGAGGCGTAAGCATAGGTACGAGCACGTCAACGCCTTCGTCAACGAATTTCTGAATTCCGCTGACCATAGCAGATGTGTCGCCCGCAGCGTCGATAACCTCTACGCTAATATTGTCACTGAGTCCCTGGGCCTCGATCTCGGCAAGGAAGGCCGCACGCATTTCCTCAGCGTCCTTCATATCAACGAGCTGTACAAGACCTACTGTGATATTTTCCTTTGTGTTTACTGTTTTTGTGCCTTCTTCTCCTTCGGTTTCCACCTGTTCGTCAGATGACTGTTCTTCTGAGGAGGAGCTTGAGCAACCGGCAAGCATAGATACCGAAAGTACAGCGGCCGCAGCAAGAGCGACTGCCTGTGTAAATTTCTTCATTTTGATTCTTCCCTTCAATTTAAAACTATAGTTCTTTAGTGCTTTAAATCATATTAGTAAGCACATTATTATTAAACATCATTTAAAACTGTTTGTCAATATCCGTATGGCTTTTTTTAAGTATTTATATAATTTATAATGATAACTATAGGCTGAAAAATCTCAGAAATATGCGACTTTGAGACGGTAAGGGGGCAAAAATAAAATCGTCCGATCTCGGATGGGGTATGGACAAACACCGAATCAGGCAATATAATAAACCTTGAGAAATATGAATATATTTAATGCTTAACAAAGGGGGAAACAAACATGAAGATCAATCCGCTCAAGGACTGCGCGCCTATACAGATGTCGCCTACCTGTTCGCTGGAAAGGCTCTGTTTTGACGATACCGGCGATACCTATACGCTCAACAGGCTGACCGCCAAAAAGGGAAACGGAGCGCCGCTCCATTCGCACCCGCACAGACAGATAGACTATGTTGTGTCCGGCTGCGGCGAGTTTCAGGTCGGCGAGGAGAAAATGATACTGAAAGCAGGGGACACGGTCCAGATCGAGCCTGATGTACCGCATACGTTCACAAGATTCGATGAGGACACTGTATTTCTGGAATTCTTTACACCTGTGAGAGAGGATTTTAAGCCGTAAGCGGAAGTCAGGCGCTTTGTCAAGATCAGGACTTGGGCAAATATAAACGGATATATAAACAACGGGATTCAAGGCATTTACGCTATCGAAACCCGTTGTTTTTTCTGTGTCGTGCGGATATCGGAAAGCCTTTTGTTTTACGAATCTCTCCGATGTTAGCTTTGTATACATGCTGATTCAAAAATTTCTGAAGCCTTATAACGCATCTCTTTTTTATTCCCTGAATAACATAAAATCTATTGTTCTCATCGCTACATCGGCGTCGTCAACGATTATTTTTACAGTATCGCCGAGGCTGTACTTTTTCTTTGTCCGCTCGCCCGTAACACACATATGCTGCTCGTCGTAAACATAGAAGTCGTCGGTGAGCGAGGTCAGCGGGACAAGGCCCTCGATGGTATTGGGCAGCTCAACGAATATTCCCCAGCCGGTCACGCCGGAGATTATTCCCTCAAAGGTTTCGCCGATATGCTTAGTCATATACTGTACCTGCTTAAGCTTGTCCGTCTCACGCTCGGCCTCCTCGGCAAGACGCTCCCGTTTGGAGCTTTGCTCGGAAACCTCGGCGAGTATTTTATTGTAGTGGTTTATGCGTTTTTCGGTCATTTTGCCGTCCAGAGTTTCCTTTATTATGCGGTGTATTTGCAGATCCGGATAACGCCTGATGGGCGAGGTGAAATGACAGTAGTATTTGGCGGCCAGACCGAAATGCCCAAGATTTTCCGGCATGTATTTGGCCTGTTTCATGCTTCTTAACACTACCCTGCTTATTATATGCTCCTCGGGTTTTCCGTTGACGCTGTCCAGAAGCTGGGCTATGGCCTTGGGGTGGATATCCTCGTCAAGCTTACCTTTGAAACGATAGCCGAAATTATATATGAACCGGGATAGCTTTTTGATTTTTTCCTCGTCGGGAGCCTCGTGGTTCCTGTACACAAAGGGCAGCTCCTGCCAGTAGAAATCCTCGGCTACGGTCTCGTTGCATATAAGCATGAATTCCTCGATTATGCTGGTGGCGGTGTTTCTGTCATAGGGCAGAATGTCTGTTGGCTCACCGTCGGAATTGAGTATAATTTTGCTTTCGGGCAGGTCAAAGTTGACCGAGCCGCGTTTTTTGCGCTTGGCGAGAAGTATGCCCCTCAGGTCGAGCATCGTGTGGAACATATCCAGCAGATCGGCGTATTCGGCCTTATATTCCTCGTTGTTGTTCTCGAGAATTTCGTTGACGATGTTGTAGGTCATGCGCCTGTCAGAGTTTATGACGCTTTTAACGATCCTGTGGCTGACAACGTCGCCCTTAGCGTTTATCTCCATTACGCAGCTAAGCGCCAGACGGTCAACGTTGGGATTGAGGGAGCAGATGCCGTTGGACAGCTTGTGGGGCAGCATGGGAATGACCCTGTCAACGAGATAAATGCTTGTCGCCCTTTTGAGAGCCTCCTTATCCAGAGGCGAGTTTTCGGTCACGTACTCGGTTACGTCGGCGATGTGTACGCCCAGCTCGTAATTGCCGTTATCCAGCCTTTTGACGGAAACGGCGTCGTCAAAGTCCTTGGAGTCGTCGCCGTCTATTGTGACAGTCTGCATACCTCGGAAATCCTCTCGGCCGATGAGGGCAGCCTCGTCTATTTTATCGGGATCGATATTCTCGATCTGCTTTTTGACGTCGTCGGGGAAGTCCTCCGGCAGGTCGAACTGCTTGATTATAGAAAGTATGTCCACCCCCGGATCGTCTATGTGGCCCAAAATCTCAGTCACAACGCCCTCGGGATTGGATTTTTCCGTAGCGCGTTTTGTGATTTTGACAACGACCTTGTGTCCGCTGACAGCGCCCCTGGTCTTGCCTTCGGGAATATATATGTCCATGCCCAGCTTTTTGTCGTCGGGTATGACAAAGCCGTAGCTTTTGACGGCGTCGAAGGTCCCGACAATGTCAGTCATGCCTTTTTCGACTATTTTAAGTATTTCGCCCTCGGCGCGAAGTCTGTCATGGGCGAGCTCCTTTACTTTTACAAGGACCTTATCCTTATTCATGGCTCCGTTGACACGGTCGGCGGGGATAAATATATCGCTGTCCATGCCGTCGACCTTCACAAAGCCGAAGCCCTTGACGTTTCCGGTGAAAACGCCGGGGTATATATTAGCCTTTTCGGCGGGAATTATTTTGCCCTTTTTCGTCTCAACAGCGTGACCCTCGGCGATAAGAGCGTCAATGACAGAGTTGAAAGCGGGAATGTCGGACGCGGGCACGTCCAGCATTACGGCCAGTTCGTGGCGCTTGAGGGGAAGGTAATCGGCGCTGTTTATATATTCTTTGATTCTGTTTTTTCTTTCCAAAAGTAATTCATCCATAGTTACACCTCCTGTGCAGGATTTGTTGACTCTATTCATTATATACAAATAGTGTGCGGTTTACAACTTAGTCAAAATCAGGATTTTGACGAGTATAAACAGAGGTGTGAACAACAGGTTCTCGT
>CAZBNY010000062.1:0-10390 GCA_964493235.1 uncultured Lachnospiraceae bacterium | reverse complement strand
CCACGTGACGGCCTCCAAAATATAAAAAAGTTCGTCCCGACAGAGGATAAAATAAATATATGCAAAATGCTTATTGACTCAGGAGTACCGGACTTAGAAGTAACGTCCTTTGTAAATCCTAAGGCTGTTCCGCAAATGGCGGACTGCGACGAGGTAGTTGCGGCGGTTAAGGAATATGCCGGTGACAAGAATACTGATCTGACAGTGCTTGCAATGAATCAAAGGGGAGTTGAGAGAGCTTTGGACTCTGGAATCCGAAGCATTACATATGTGGTATCGGCAAGTGACAGCCACAGCAGGTCAAATTCAGGCATGACTACTGATGAGGCGGTATCAAAATTTGAGAAAATATCCTCTATGTATCCGGAGGCCGACTATAAATTTGCCGTGGCTGTAACCTTTGGCTGCCCGTTCGGTGACATAGTTACGGCTGAAAGAGTGGCCGAGATAGTTGAAAGAGGACTGAACTCAGGCGCAAAATATATCACACTTTCCGACACGGTTGGATTAGCCGCACCGTCCCTGGTGAATAATATTCTTGACAGAGTGTGCGAGGTTGTCAGCTCGGATAGAATAATTCTGCATATGCACGACACACGGGGACTGGCTGCCGCGAATATGTTTGCCGCTCTTGAGAGGGGAGTCATTAGGTTTGAGACCTCAGCCGGAGGGCTGGGCGGCTGCCCGTTTGCTCCCGGGGCCTCGGGAAACGCGGCAACTGAGGACATACTGTATATGTTTGATGAAATGAAAGTTTTTACCGGAATAAAGAAAGACCTTCTGTACAAAACAGTGAACTATATGAGAGAAAACGGACTTCCGGTAAACAGTCATCTTTCACTGCTGAATAAATAGGAGTGATTTTAAATGAGTGAACAGCTTTATTCCATAGGCAGAATTTCAGAACTGACAGGAGTGTCAATTCAGGCGCTGAGGCATTATGACAGCATTGGCTTGATAAAACCTGTCTATATCAATGAAAATACCGGCTATAGATACTATTCTTATAATCAGATTCAAACTGTAGACAGAATAAAGTATTTGAAAAAGATGGGCTTTTCACTCAATGAAATAGAAATGGCCCTTAAAAGCGGACAGGTTGAGGACTTGATTAAGGTGTTGGACTTAAAGGAAAGAAAACTGTTCGAGGAAAAGGAAAGAATTCAGGCAAATATTGAAACTATACAGTGGTATAGGCAGTATTATAACTATCTGATGGAAAATAAGTTTCCGAATGTACCGTATAAAAGGCATATAGAAAAGAGATATGCCTTAGCCGTACCGTGTTATGACGATGGACCCATAAGGGCATCAGGACCATTAAGGCTTGGAAAGGCTAAAAATAAGCAGGAATTCAGGGATGAGGATTATCTGAGACAGAACGGGTTTATTTTGGATTTGAAGGCCCTTTTGTCATATGAGATAAGACCAAAGCACTATTATATTTATTTGAAAAACAAACCGAAGGTTACAGATGAATATGTAGTGGAATTTCCTGAGGGAGAGTATCTTTGTTTCAGGGGCAGACTTCTTGTCGGTGACTATGATGTATCATATATAAAGAGCCTTTATGAAAACAAGGACATTCCCGAGCTTGTGATAGCTGATGAGTATGAGGACAATCTAAAGAGCTTTACACATTGTGTCTATGAGCTGCAAATACTGATTTGACTGCCGGTAAAACGGCAGTTTTTTATTGCATTTTACAATAAATTACTTTATCATATTCTATGTAACAAATATGAGATTTATCATATAAAAATTCTACTAAAAGCAGTATAATAAAAAAATCGGACAACTTTATTCCGGAGATGATTCGGAATACATAATTTATTATCTAGGAGGAATAGATATGGCAAGAAATGTTATACTTGACGTTGATACTGGCTCAGATGACGCTTGCGCGATCATGCTTGCGGCTTTGGCGCCGGAGATCAATCTTTTGGGAGTATGCGCTGTTAACGGAAACAGACCTCTTACAGATACTCTCAAAAACACCTTAAAAATAGTGGAGCTTCTTAAAATGCAGGATAAGATACCTGTTGTAAAGGGAGCGGCCGAACCACTTGTACATGAGCTTCTTCCCGGCAGAACAAAAAATCCCAAAACTCCTGAGATCCAGTATGATGAAAACGGTGTAGAGGTGTGCTATCACCCGAAGGAATTCAACCTTCCTGAGCCTACAACTAAACCTGTAGAGGAAAACTTTGTTACCTGGTACATAAACACGATCAAAAACAGTCCGGAAAAGGTAACTATCGTTCCGGTAGGTCCTCTTACAAATATAGCCATACTTCTCCGCGCCGAGCCCTCTGTAGTTGATAACATTGAGGAAATCGTTATCATGGGCGGAGGACATGTCCAGAGAAATTCAACCGCGGCGGCCGAGTTCAACATCTGGAAGGATCCCGAGGCGGCTGAGATAGTAATGAACTGCGGAGCTAAGATCACTCTTGTTCCCCTTGACGCTACACACGCCGCTGCCACAAGACTTAGCGAGGTACAGCAGTATAAGGAGCTTAACACGCCGATAGGCGATATGTTCGCGGAGCTTATAGAGATACGTACACGCGCGTATAATATTCTTCAGCCGCTCCACGAGCCTGATCTTTGCCCTATACATGACGCTCTTTGCATAGCTTATCTTATTGACCCTAATGTTCTTAAAAATGTGCTTTACACAAGGGTCGATGTTGATATAAGCGGTGGCTTCGCCGACGGAATGACGATTGTCGATACACGTCATTTCCACAATATGCCGGACAACTGCCATGTCGCGCTCGATGCTGACAGAGACCTTTTCAATAAGATAATGTTTGACAGAATAGCGCTCTTTAAGTAAAATAATATCCTTCGCCTGAATTATCGGGCGGAGAGACAGAGACTGCCAATAGCACGGGAGATTTTAAAGGACAGTCCTATAATACTGCCGGACGAGGCCACAGCGAATCTGGATATAGAAAACGAGCTTGCGGTAAAGCAGGTGATAAGCAATATGCTTAAGGCTAGGGAAACTGTTGTAATGACAGCGCATACGCTGACCATCGCAAAGAACGCTGATAAAATACTTATAGTTGAAAACGGACGTATATCCGAAGCCGGTGCCCATGAGGAGCTTTTGAACAAAAACGGAAAGTATTCAGCCATGTGGCAGGCGGAAGGCAAGCTTTAAAAACAGAAAAACAATAAAAGCGGAGGGGTCTCCGCTTTTTATTATCTGCGGGTCAGAAACAGATAAGTGCAAAACTACAGAAACGTCCTGTCAAATCTCTTATTTATTTCTGTGCCGTTTAGCAAGCTCTCGTTAAGGCTTACTATCATGTCGGCGGCAATACCAACGGCGTCTTCAAGCCTTTTAGAAAGGCCGTTGTTTGTTTCGATACAGGCGGGGTTATCTATCCGCTGATTCATCAGTCCCTTGTACTGGTCATATTTTCCGACGGCTTTTATGATGTTGTTTATCACCGCCTGTTTAATGGGACTGGGCGCGGTAAAAAGCTTTTTTACAAATCTCAGTCCGGAAAGCGACTTCTTTATTTCCTCCAGGGTCACATCGTAAAATGGGAGTATGGCTACGGCAGTCGCCGTATCAGTGGGGACAAGCTTCCATATCGGATAACCGAGAGCGTCCTTACCGTCAAGACGAAGCATATGTTTTTCAAATTCCTCCTCGATCTCGATATGTGAAACTCCCGTTGTTTTTATCATTTCATCTATATAGGGGTGGCATTCGCTGTCCAGTATAAAATGGCAGATGAAACCAAGCAGATAGGCGTATTCATTGCTGTCTCTTATGGAAACACTGGCGACCGCTCTTTTAAAGAAGGGCAGAGCCGACTCGGCATGTACAGCGTTGCCGTATCTGGTAACAGCGTTGCTGCAATATGGCCTGTAAAAGAAAAACAGATCCGGACCCTGCAAACCAATATCAAATTGCGGACGGTGACTTTCAACAGTGTTTTTCAGCTCTCCACTGAGCCGTTTATATACTTTATCTCCAAAACTGTGATGGGCGTAAAATGCGGGCATGATCGAACCTCCGTAGACAGAGTAAAAGGCGGGCGGCCCTTTGGGCCGCCCGGAATAATTATCCTTGTAATGAAGCCATGATCGACGGAATAAGCTGTTTCTTTCTTGAGACAACGCCGGGCAGACTGATGGGCTTGCCGTTTTCAGCGTCGGTACGGAACGCCTTTGAAAGGATTTCAGCGGCGTTTTCGCCTTCAAACATAAGCTCGCTGCCCTCCTCGATGATATTGGTGAGCATCATGCAGACCATATCGATACCGTGGGTCTCGCAAAAGCCGTCCATGTATGGCTCAAGAAGTTTTTTGACGTCCTCAAGGCCGGTTTTGTCGATTGAGGAGATCTGGCCAACTCCGAATTTTATTCCGTTGACGGAGAAGGTCTTATAATCCTGATAGAAAATATCCTCGGCGGATTTACCGGTAAGACTGCTGCCGGCATGGAACATCTCAGAGGCAAATTTCTGTATGTCGATCCCGGCGAGAGAGGCAAGGCGCTCCCCGGCGGCAACGTCAGCCGCCGTGCAGGTGGGCGAACGGAAAAGAAGCGTATCCGAAAGGATAGCCGCGCAGAGAAGACCGCTTATTTCCTTGTCAGGAGTGATCCCGGCCTCACGGTACATCTGCTCGATTATTGTTCCGGTGCAGCCGACAGGCTGATTCCTGAAGAATATGGGCGACATCGTCTCGATGCTGGCAAGTCTGTGGTGATCTATTATTTCAAGTATTGAGGCCTCGTCAATACCGTCAACAGCCTGTGTTTTCTCATTGTGGTCAACAAGAACGAGCTGTCTGCCGCTTATGTTCATCAAATGACGGCGGGAGATCATTCCGCAGTATTTTCCGTCAAGGCCAATAACGGGGAAGTCACGGTATCTTTTATCAGACATTACCTTTTTAACATCGTCAATGTATGTATCCTCACGGAATGTAACGATACCTTCTGTTTTCATAAAGTGGCCTACAGGCGCGCTCTGGTTTATAAGTCTCGCTACCGAATAGGAGTCATATTTGGTAGAAATAATATTGCAGCCCTTGGATTCGGCAAGATATTTTGTCGTTTTTGAAACGGCTGTTCCGTTTGTAACGATTATACAACCGGCGCCCATCTCAATGGCGCAAAGCTGCGCGTCGCTTCGGTTGCTGACAATAACTATGTCCTTTGGAGCAATATATTCCTCCATTATCTCGGGATTTCCGGCTCCGACAAGTATCCTGCCCTCGTTGATTATGTCGTTGGGGTCTCCGATTATAAGGTCGCCCTCGAGGGTCTCAATAAGATTGGAATAGGGAGTTTTCGCAAGGGAGAGTATTCCCTCGTCGTAGATCTCCATATACGCGTTTACTATATCCTTGATAGTGATTATGCCCTCAAGCTCTCCGTTATCGGTTACGGGCAGAGTTACGGCGCTGGCGCCCCTCATCTGCTCCCATGCCTTTTTGAGAGACGTCTTTCTTCCTATTCCGGGAGCCTTTCGAATCTCAATATCTCGAATGCGTGTTTTGACATCTGAAACGAATTCCGGGGTCTTTACACCAAAATAATCGAGAACGTATTCAGTCTCGGGATTGATCTGTCCCGCGCGTCCGGCGTGGTATGAGGCCGCTTTATCTGTTCTTGACTTCAGATCTGCATACGCTATGGCGGAGCAAATAGAATCTGTATCGGGATTTTTATGTCCTATTACAGTTACCTGTCTTGTTTGTTCACTCATTTGATTTTCTCCTTATACAATAATTAAATGCCAGTGAAAAAATATTTATTGTAATTATAATACCACTGAAAATATCCTTAAACAATAAGATTGCAAGAAATTTATGCCAAATTTTATTTGAGACGCCTTAATTTTATAGTTTTTAACTATTACTTTTTCATGCTTTTTTGTATTGGACACAAAAGGGAATCGGTGATACTATAATCCCTATAAACAGATAGGAAATATATGTTTATAGATAAAACAAACGAAACGAGGTGCAGCCTATGAGAATTATCAAATTTGAGGATCGTGTGGTTGTTTACAATATAATGTGCCTTCATTGACATTTTTAAAAGATCGGAAAAACGAACGTCACTATTTAAAATTATCTAATGGAGGAATATATATTATGAGCAAAAAAACTTACGCAGAGAGAAATTTAAAATTTGAAACATTACAGTTACACGTAGGACAGGAAACTCCCGATCCGGTCACGGACGCAAGGGCGGTGCCTATTTATCAGACAACATCTTATGTTTTCCGCAACTGCGACCACGCGGCGGCACGTTTTGCACTTAAAGATATTGGAAATGTTTACGGCAGACTTACAAACACCACGGAGGACATATTTGAAAAGAGAATAGCGGCGCTTGAGGGAGGTGTCGCGGCTCTTGCTGTAGCATCCGGCGCGGCAGCGGTTACATATACTATTCAGAGCCTTGCGCATCAGGGAGAACACATCGTCTCGGCCAATAATATTTACGGAGGAACCTATGACCTGCTTGCTCAAACTCTTCCCGAATACGGCATTACGACAACCTTTGTTAATCCGGCTGATTATGACGAAATTGAAAACGCTATACGGGAGAATACAAAGGCAGTTTTTATAGAAACACTTGGCAATCCAAATTCTGACATTGTTGACATTGAGAGAATAGCGGGTATTGCCCACGCTCATAAAATACCCCTTGTTGTGGACAATACCTTTGCTACTCCCTTTCTTGTAAGACCTATTGAATACGGAGCTGACATAGTTGTTCATTCGGCTACGAAATTTATAGGAGGACATGGAACGGCAATTGGCGGTGTTATCGTAGACGGAGGCAAATTTGACTGGGCCGCGAGCGGAAAATTCCCTTCACTCACAGAGCCTAACCCCAGCTATCACGGAGTTGTTTTCACAGAGGCGGCCGGAGCGGCTGCTTTTGTAACTAAGACAAGAGCTGTTCTTCTTCGCGATACAGGAGCCACACTTGCTCCGGTTCATGCTTTCATCTTCCTTCAGGGCCTTGAAACTCTTTCTCTCAGAGTAGAAAGACATACTGAAAACGCCCTTAAGGTAGTTGAATATCTTAAGAACCATCCTCAGGTAGAGAGGGTCCATCATCCGTCTGTTTCAGATGATCCTGAACAGCAGAAGCTTTACAGGAAATACTTCCCCAATGGAGGAGGATCAATATTTACCTTCGAGATCAAGGGCGACGCCCAGAAGGCAAAGGATTTCATTGATAACCTCGAGCTGTTCTCACTGCTTGCCAATGTTGCCGATGTTAAATCCCTTGTAATCCATCCGGCTTCCACAACTCATTCTCAGCTTAACGAGGAGGAGCTTTTGGAACAGGGAATCCGACCGAACACCATAAGACTTTCGATCGGTACTGAAAATATTGACGATATAATTGAGGACCTTGATGAGGCTTTCAAGGCTGTAGAATAATGTTATTAAAAGATGCCGTCGGCTCCAACCGACGGCGTTTTTAGTTTGGAGAGAATAAAAAAGTTAAAAAAGGCTTATGAGGAATATCCGAAAAAACCGCAAAAGGAAAATGAGGAGCTTTTCGGCGGCATGGGAGCGGACTGCTGTAAGGCCGGCAGAAAAATGATAATTATAAAAAATAAGTCCGGCAGCGGCGGGATATTGACTAATGCGCTTTAGTGTACTATAATTCATATCGTTACGATAGGAATACTTTAGTATGGAGGCGAAACGATGCGTATAATAACCATTGACGAGCTGGAAAGCACGGATATGAATAATGTATGCGTGCTGGACATAAGGCAGAAAAAGGACTTTGATAAGGGAAGTGTCAGAAACGCTGTTCACCTTATAAATATACCTTTTGACGAGCTTTCCCCTGATAATGAGCTGCTGCCTGAAAGTATGCCGATATATGTTATCTGCTACAAGGGCGAAAGCAGCGCGGAGGCGGCGAAAATGCTTGAAAACGCGGGATTTGACGCGCACAGCGTAGACGGCGGATACAGGGAATACCGGAGAAACTGGCTTTTGAAAAATATTGAAATATAACAGAAAATTATGATATAAGGAGAGAAGAAAATGATAACAAGAGACGAAGCATGGGCCTTGCTGAACGAATATAATCAGGACCCGTTCCATTTGGAGCACGCTCAGATAGTAGAGGGAACGATGAGATATTTTGCCAAGGAGCTTGGTTATGACGAGGATTTTTGGGGGATCGTCGGACTGCTCCATGACCTCGATTTTGAAAAATATCCGGATCAGCACTGCATCAAGGAACAGGAGATAATGCGTGAGAGAGGCATAGATGAGGCGATAATCCACGCTACGGCAAGCCACGGATATAACCTGACGGTCGATATAAAGCCGGAACATCAGATGTAGAAGGTTCTCTACGCCGCGGACGAGCTTACCGGACTTATCGGGGCGGTGGCGATAATGCGTCCCTCAAAGAGCGTCCAGGACCTTGAGTTGAAATCCGTAAAAAAGAAATATAAATCACCTAAGTTTGCCGCGGGCTGTTCCAGAGAGGTGATACAGAACGGCGCGGATATGCTTGGTTGGACTCTTGACGAGCTTATAGAGAGGACTATAGAGGCCCTCAGGACATTCAGACCCTAAGGAGAATTTTATGAAAATAGCTATGGCCCAGATGAGTATGGGCGAAAATATGGACAAAAATTTTCAAAAGTCGCTGGAATTGCTTAAAAAGGCTGCCGAAGGCGGCGCTGACCTGATTTTGTATCCCGAAATACAGCTTTGCAGGTTTTTTCCGCAGTATGAGGATATGGACGTCAGCTCATATGTACTTGATGAAAACAGCGAATATTTCAAAAAATTCGCCGAATGCTGTAAAACCGATAATATAATGGCGTCACCCAATTTCTATTTTCGGGAAAACGGCAGGCTTTATGATATGAGCTTTTTGATCTCGGCCGGCGGAGAGATAATCGGCAGACAGAAAATGGTACATATCGCGCAGGCAGAGGGATTTTACGAGCAGAGCTATTATACTCCCTCGGAGGAGGGGTTTCAGGTCTTTGGAACGCCCTTTGGAAGGATAGGAATAGTGGTCTGCTTTGACAGGCATTATCCCGAAAGCATAAGGACCTCGGCCCTTAAGGGCGCTGATATGGTATTGATACCGACCGCGAACACAGCCGATGAACCAATGGAGATGTTTGAGTGGGAGATACGTGTGCAGTCATTCCAGAGCAGTGTGGCCATTGCCATGTGCAATCGTGTCGGCCTTGAGGACAAAATGGATTTCTGCGGTGAGTCGTTGGTGACAGACGCCGACGGAAATGTTATAGCCAAAGGCGGAAGCGGCGAGGAGCTGATTTTTGCCGAAATCGACCTGCAAAAGGTAAGAGAGGTCAGAGCCTCAAAAAATTATACCAATCTCAGAAGAAAGAATTTGTATTTTTAAGGTGGAAAGTGATGTTAAACCAGTTTTCAAGGACCCAGCTTCTTATAGGAAAAGAAAGTATGGACAGGCTCGCTAAGGCAAGAGTGGCCGTATTCGGAGTAGGCGGAGTAGGCGGATTTGCCGCCGAGGCTATTGCCAGGAGCGGAGTCGGGGCAATAGACGTAATAGACGATGACAAGGTGTGTCTTACTAATATAAACAGGCAGATAATCGCCCTTAGAAGCACTGTCGGAAAATATAAGGCCGACGTGATGAAGGAACGCCTTTTGGATATAAATCCCGATATGGAGGTCAATGTCCATAAATGCTTCTACCTTCCTGAAACGGCGGACGAGTTTGATTTTTCGGAATATTCTTATGTAGTGGACGCTGTAGATACCGTTACGGCCAAGATAGATATAATAATGAAGTGCAAAGAGCTCGGAGTTCCTGTTATCAGCTGTATGGGAGCGGGAAATAAGCTCGATCCGACTATGTTTGAGGTGGCCGATATTTATAAGACCTCGGTCTGTCCTTTGGCTAAGGTAATGCGCCATGAGCTTAGGAAAAGAGGGGTCAGGTCCCTTAAGGTAGTATATTCTAAGGAGAAGCCTATCAGGCCGGAGGAGGATATGTCCATTAGCTGCCGCAGCCACTGCATATGCCCGCCCGATACAAAGAGACATTGTACCGACAGAAGGGATATACCCGGAAGCGTTTCATTTGTCCCCTCGGTAGCGGGACTGATAATCGCGTCGGAGGTCATAAAGGATCTGTCCGGCATACAATGATATTAAAAAATTGACATTCCAAAAGCCATGAAATGACTTGAGGGACTATCTAAAAGTTTGTGTAAACCTTCAAACTGACGTAAGATGAAATTACATTAGTTTGGAGGTTTTATTTATGGAAAGAAAAAATAAGAATCCACAAAAGCGGTACGGATTGATATGCTCCCCATAGAGTAGACACTCGAAATAACAAAAATTTCGAGACTAGA
>CAZBNY010000061.1:0-10559 GCA_964493235.1 uncultured Lachnospiraceae bacterium | reverse complement strand
TGATACTGAAAATTTATATTCTTTTCAACAAATTTTATTTATTCAAAAAAAATGTCATTTTTTTAAAAATATCTCTTTATTTTTTTGTTATTTAGTTATAAAATATAAATTAGTTAAACGGAATTTAGTCATTTTTTAGGGTAGCATAATATACATTAAAAATTAGACATATTAGTGTATATTGCTTTATGCAATTTTAAGAAAACATTAAATGTTTTTGCGCCGCTCAATTGGCAGTTCCTATAACAGCAGACAGAGTATGGAGTGGGGAAATTTCTATTATAATTAATTTATTGGGGTGGAAATATGATATCAAACCAAATTTTACAAAGCACTATTGACGGACTTAAAAACATTACCCGCAAAGATTTGAGCGTAGTTGAAAAGGAAGGAAAGGTCATCGCCACAACCGAGGAAAATATGATAGGCAGACAGATTGACGCTATCGAAAACTTCGTTGGATCACAGGCGGACAGCCAGCTTATTCTCGGATATCAGTACTTTAAGGTATATGACAATGGCATTCCGGAATATGTAATTCAGGTAAAGGGCGAAGATGAGGACGGCTATAGGATCGGCAAAATAGCGGCCTTCCAGATCCAGAGCCTTCTTGTCGCGTATAAGGAAAGATATGATAAGGATAACTTTATCAAAAATCTCCTTCTTGACAACCTGCTTCTTGTTGACATCTACAGCAGAGCTAAAAAGCTTCATATCGAGAATAATATAAGACGTATCGTCTACCTTATCGAGACGAATATCGATAAAGATATGAACATTGTTGAAATAGTAAGAAGCATATTCCCTGCAAAGACGAAGGATTTTGTTACGGCGGTCGATGAACACAGCATTATCCTCGTTAAGGAGCTGCGTGAAAAGGAAACAATGGACGAGATAGAAAAGATCGCCAAAATGATTTCCGATACTCTGAGTACAGAGCTTAATGTAAAGGTATACATTTCTATCGGCACTGTTGTCAGCGACCTTAAGGACGTTTCCCGCTCATATAAAGAGGCAAAGATGGCGCTTGAGGTTGGCAAGATATTTGACAGTGATAAATATATCGTCAACTATGAGAAACTCGGAATAGGCAGGCTTATATATCAGCTTCCGCTTTCTCTTTGCAAAATGTTCATTAAAGAAGTCCTTCATGGCCTTACTATGGACGACTTCGACGATGAAACGCTTGCCACAGTCAATAAGTTCTTTGAAAACAACCTTAATGTTTCTGAGACGTCAAGACAGCTCTATATTCACAGAAACACACTTGTGTACAGACTTGATAAGCTTCAGAAGATGACAGGTTTAGACCTGCGCAATTTTGATGACGCCATTATATTCAAAATTACCCTCATGGTAAGCAAGTATATGATGTATATGGATAAAATGGTATACTAATACCTTGCTTTTTTGAATACCGGCGGTGTTGAGCCACCGCTTCAAAGGCACGGGAAAGGAAAGATTCAGTTGATAAATATAGACCACGTTACGAAGGTTTATCCCAACGGCACAGTAGGCGTTGAGGATATTAATATTCACATCGAAAAGGGTGAATTCGTATTTCTTGTCGGCTCCAGCGGCTCCGGCAAGTCAACAATGATCAAGCTGCTTTTGAAGGAGCTTGATCCCACAGAGGGAACAATTACAATCAACAGCCTTAAAACAGGCGATTTAAGGAGAAACCAGATCCCATATCTCAGAAGAAATCTCGGGGTAGTATTCCAGGATTTCAGGCTTCTTCCTAATAAAACGGTCTTTGAGAATGTGGCATTTGCCATGCAGGTCATTGAGGCCCCCACAAAGACTATCAGAAGAAATGTACCGACGGTGCTGAGCCTTGTAGGGCTCAGGGATAAATCAAAAGTTTATCCGAGGGAGCTTTCCGGCGGAGAACAGCAGAGGACTGCGCTGGCCAGGGCCATTGTGAACAATCCTCCTATACTTATCGCGGACGAGCCTACGGGAAACCTTGACCCTGCGACCGCCTGGGACATTATGACACTGCTTGAGGAGATCAATAAGAGAGGCACAACCGTAGTAATCGCTACTCATGCCAAGGATATAGTTGACCAGATGCAAAAAAGGGTTATTACCATTGAGAACGGTCATATAATTCGTGATAAAAAAGGTGGGTACAGCGATGAAATTTAGATCTATTAAATACTTTTTCTCAGAGGCCTTCGGAGGGGTAATAAGAAACAGGCTCATGTCCGTGGCTTCGATAGGTACCGTTGCGGCCTGCATATTCATTATCGCGATTTCATACTGCGCTTTGACAAATGTTGACTATATGCTGGAGCAGGTGGAGGAGTCGATCGGCATAGCGGTTTTCCTCGATAACGGTCTCAATTCCGAAAAAATACTTGAGATAAACGATGAACTTGTGGCCTTGGATCATGTGGAGAGCGTCAGCTACATTTCTCCGGAGGACGCTCTTAATGACCTTAAGGCTTCTTTTGACGCCGAGGAGCTGCTGTCAGGCTTCAATGAGACAAATAATCCGTTGTCAAGCTCTTTTGAGGTTTCGCTTGATGATATTGCTTATCAGGGTGAGACCGTAGATAAAATAGAACAGATCGATGGGGTAAGAAATATAAGAAGCTCCGAATCGGAAACACAGGTACTTGTAAAAATCAGCAATTTCCTCAGTGTTTTCGGTATGGTACTTATTTTGGTGCTTGCCGCCATTTCTGTCGTTATTATTACAAACACGATCAAGCTTTCGGTATTTACACGAAGGACGGAGATCAGCATTATGAAGTATGTAGGCGCTACCGACTGGTTCATTCGCTGGCCGTTTGTCATCGAGGGCATAATAATCGGAATAGTAGGGGCGGCAATTCCTATAATAATCGCCTGGCCCCTCTATAATAAGCTCGTCGAAGTCGTATATGAGCAGATACCTATGATGCGTTCAATTGTTTCGTTCAAATTCGGCATTGACATATTCTCTGTGCTTTTGCCTGGCTCGCTGCTATTTGGAGCTTTGCTTGGAGTGCTCGGAAGTACAATATCACTCAGAAAGCATCTTGACGTATAAGCAGAAGGGAGTTTTCATGATGAAATTTAGTGTGAAAAAGGTCGTCGGTTTAATTTTAGCGGCTGTAATGACTCTCGGTGTCAGCACTGCCGCATTTGCTGAGGAAAATGCCGGCATAACAGTTAATGGCACAGGAGGCATCGAGGTCGATCCGGATACTGCCATAATTTACGCCAATATCGAGACTTCCGCTTCTGAAGCCGAGGAGGCTCAGAAAAAGAACAATGAGCTCGTCACGTGTGTTACAGAGGCTATGATCAAAGCGGGCATAGCAGAGGACAAAATACTTACGGAATACAACTATGTTCATCCGTCCTACAAACATGACGCTGATACAGACGAGACCAGCATTACCGGATATATAGCCTACACGACCCTGTCATTCAAGACAAACGACGTTGACAATGCCGGAAAATATCTTGATACGGCTGTAGCGGCCGGAGCAACCGGTTCAAGGGTGTCATTTACTCTTGAGAACTCTTCTGTATATTATGCCGCTGCTCTCAAGGAAGCCGTAAATGCAGCTAAGGACTCAGCCAAGGCCATTGCCGATGCGTGCGGAGTTACGCTTGGTACAGTTAAGTCCGTTCAGGAAACATCTTCTAATTACTATGTTTCTGAATATTCATATGAGAGTGCGGAAGCCGAAGTGTTTTCCGCCGATTCATCGGCCAATGGAGTGGATACTTCCATAAAATACGATAAAATAAGCGTTACAGCGAGAATAAGCATTACTTACAATATTCAGTAAAGCCTGGAGGAGATTATGTTATTCAGAAAAGCCACTATAGACGATCTTGACAGGATCTCAGAGATATACAACGAGATTCATACAGAGATAGAGGAAGGAAGATGTTCTACCGGCTGGGTAAGAACGATCTATCCCACAAGGAAAAGCGCAGAGGAATCTATTCTGAAAGGCGATATGTTTGTTGAGGAGGACGAAGACGTTATAACGGCCGCGGCTAAGATAAATCAGGAGCAGGTCGATGTATACGCTGACGCGGCGTGGAGCGAGCAGGTCCCCGATGAAAAAGTGATGGTGCTCCATACACTGGTCGTTTCGCCTAAGATCAAGGGCAAGGGTTACGGCACCGCCTTTGTGGATTTTTATGAAAACTATGCCAGGGAGAACGGCTGTACATATCTGAGAATGGACACCAATGGCTATAATACCGCCGCCAGGACACTTTATAAAAAGCTCGGATATATTGAGGTAAGCATTGTGCCCTGCGTATTTAACGGTATACCTGATGTGCCTCTTGTTTGTCTTGAGAAAAAGCTTTAAAGAGGTGCTGCGATATGACATTCAGAAAAGCTGACACGGCTGATATAGACAGGATTGCTGATATATACGGTGAGATCCATACTGAGATCGAAAACGGAACATCTCCTTCGGCATGGGTGAGGTCTATCTATCCTACGAGAAAAACCGCTGAGGACTCCGTAAGCAAGGGAACAATGTTTGTTGAGGAGGACAACGGTATTATTGTTGGCGCCGCTAAAATAGATCAGGAGCAGGTCGATATATATTCCAAAGCTGATTGGAGTATCGATGTGCCCGACGAAAAGGTAATGGTCATACATACGCTGGTCGTTTCTCCCAAAATCAAGGGCAAGGGTTATGGAACCGCCTTTGTCAAATTTTATGAACAGTACGCCAGGGAAAATGGCTGTTCATGTCTCAGAATGGACACCGGAGATAAGAATACCGTTTCAAGAGCGCTGTATAAGAAGCTTGGTTTTACCGAAGTAAGCATTATTCCATGTGTGTTCAACGGAATAGAAAATATGAATCAGGTATGCCTTGAAAAGATACTTTAATAAAGTTGTCTTATAAGACAGCCTGACTTAAGAGAATATTGTTAACGACAAAGGGATCGCAGGATTCCTTTGTTTTTATGTTAAAATGTATTTTGACAGGTATTGAATAAAAAAGGATAAACATATATAATTGAAATGCGCATAAGCTATTTATAACGGTTTATGCGGAGATGATCATGTGAATAATAAAAAAGAAGCTATGCGCTTCTTGACGGGTGTGGTATGCGGAGTTGTATTGACAACGGCCGTTTGTACTTTCAAAGACCGGCACAATTCAGAAAATATAGCTTATAGTCCTACAAATACAGCCGAAAAGGCGGCTTGCATAGCGAATATGCTTGAAAGCAATTATATTGGCGATTTTAGCACTCTTTCCGATAAAATGTTTTCCGGTATGGTAAGCGCTCTGGGCGACCCATATACAATATATTTGACTGAGGAGCAAATGAAGGATTTTATGAATGACGCCGGCGGAACGATGTGCGGCATAGGCATTGTTATCTCTATTGACAAAAACGGCGGAGAATGTATAATAAATGAGATTTTAAAGGACTCTCCGGCTGAGAGATCAGGACTTCTGGCGGGGGATGTTATTCTCGCGGTTGACGGAAATGATGTGACGGGTATGACCGCGACAGATATATCAATGCTTACCAAGGGAAGTCCCGACACCTCCGTAAGGCTGACGGTAGAAAGAGAAGGCGAGGGCGAAAGGACATTTGAAATCACCCGCTCAACAATAAATATGCAGTATGTGGGATACAGCGTGGACGGAGACATTGGCTGCATAAAAATATTGGAATTCGCTAAGGTCACAGGCGAACAGTTTGAAAATGCACTGTCGGAGCTTATGAAACAGGGAATAAAGGGCCTTGTTATTGATCTGCGGGATAATCCCGGAGGAATGATCGACATAGTGACGGAAATTGGCGATATGCTTCTTCCGGAGGGACTTATTACATATACCGTTGATAAAAACGGCGGAAGGACTGATTTCAAGTCTGCCAATGAATGTATAGATATTCCGATAGCCGTCCTTGTAAACGGCGGCAGTGCCAGCGCGTCGGAACTTTTGGCGGGCGCGTTACGGGACAGCGGTGTCGGTACTATAATCGGCACACAGACCTACGGTAAGGGTATAGTACAGGGATTATACAGTCTGGTTGACGGCTCGGGACTGAAAATCACGATACAGAGATACTATACTCCAAATGGCGTATGTATACAGGACGTAGGGATCACTCCGGACTATGTCATAGACTGCGGTGACAAAACGCTCTCTGAAAATGACGAGCAATACCAAAAGGCATTGGAAATACTTAACGATAAAATAAAGGATTGATTTATAAATGATAGATGTTGCGCTCCTTGGCACAGGCGGAATGATGCCTATGCCGGAAAGATTTCTTTCGTCTATGCTTCTTAGGATAAACGGAAGGCTTATAATGACTGACTGCGGAGAAGGGACGCAGGTCACGCTGAAAATGCTCGGCTGGGGCTTTAAGGCTATCGACACAATATGCTTTACGCATTATCACGCTGACCATATATCGGGACTGCCCGGTATGCTGCTTACGATAGGAAACGCCGGTAGGACCGAGCCTGTTAAGCTTATCGGGCCTGCCGGATTGAGAAAAGTCGTTGATGGACTTAGGCTTATTTTTCCCGAGTTGCCCTTCAGGCTAGAGTATATAGAGATAGAGGATTTTACAAAAACCTATGATTTTGGAGATTTTGAACTTAAGGCAAATCTTGGCGACCATAGGGTAAGATGTATTTCCTATAGGTTTGACGTAAGGAGAAAGGGAAAATTTTCTGTAGATAAGGCAAAGTCTTTAGGGCTCCCGGTAAATCTCTGGTCAGTGCTGCAAAAGGGCGGAAAGGCAGAGTTTGAGGGCCGGACATATACAAGCGACATGGTTTTAGGCGAGGAAAGAAAGGGCCTTAGCGTTTCCTTCTGCACGGATACAAGACCGGTAGACTCACTGGTGGACTTCATAAGGGGTTCTGACCTGTTCATATGCGAGGGAATGTACGGAGAAAATGAGAAGCTTGCCAAAGCCGTTGAGTATAAGCATATGCTTTTCTCGGAGGCCGCAAAGCTGGCTAAACTAGGAATGGTAGGAGAACTTTGGCTTACACATTTAAGTCCTTCGATGTCCGATCCGGAGCAGTTTATCGATAACGCGAGAAATATATTTGAGAATACAAGGGTCGGCTGTGACCGAATGACAGCCAGGATCAATTTTGCTGAATAATTACGGAGGAATAAAATGAACGAAGGAGAAAACAAGGATATACTTATATTGGCCATAGAAAGCTCCTGTGACGAGACGGCGGCTTCTGTAGTGAAAAACGGCAGATATGTCCTTTCCAATATTATTTCGTCACAGATAGATCTGCACACTCTCTACGGCGGAGTTGTGCCTGAAATAGCCTCAAGAAAGCATATAGAGAATATTGACGCCGTTATAACCGAGGCGCTCAGGGAGGCCGGTGTCACACTTGAGGACATCGACGCCATAGGCGTTACATATGGTCCGGGACTTGTTGGTGCTCTGCTTGTAGGTCTTGCCGAGGCCAAGGCTCTGGCTTTCGCTATCGATAAGCCGCTTATCGGGGTCCACCATATTGAGGGACATATTTCGGCCAACTATATTCAGGACGTGAATTTTGAGCCGCCGTACATGGCTCTGGTCGTTTCCGGCGGACACACAAATCTTGTATATGTCAGCGATTACGGCAAATATGAGATAATGGGCTCCACAAGGGACGATGCCGCGGGAGAGGCTTTTGACAAGGTCGCCAGAGTTATCGGCATGGGTTATCCAGGAGGGCCAAAAATAGAGAAGGCAGCCAGAAACGGAAATAAGGACGCCATACAGTTTCCCCATGTTTTTCTTGAGGACGGCAGCTACGATTTCAGCTTCAGCGGACTTAAGTCGGCGGTTTTGAACTATGTAAACAAAATGAAAATGACCGGTCAGGAGATCGTCCCCGAGGACGTCGCGGCATCATTCCAGTATTCAGTTATAGACGTGCTTGTTACAAAAACGATGAAAGCAGCCAAGGAAAAGGGCCTTACAAAAATAGCGATGGCCGGCGGAGTAGCCTCCAACTCAACTCTCAGGGAGGCCATGAAGGCCGCCTGCGACAAAAACGGCTTTTCGCTTAACATACCCGCTCCGATACTTTGTACTGATAACGCCGCTATGATAGGCTCCGCGGCATATTATGAATATATCGCCGGAAGGCGCGACGGACTTGAGCTTAATGCCGTACCAAATTTAAAATTAGGCGAAAGAATATAAAGATAAACCCATTGGATCTGGCTTCCAATGGGTCTTTTTTTAGTACATTCCGCCGTCTATAGTTATTACTTGCCCATTAATATAACCCGAGGCGCTGTCATTGGAGAGAAATACCGCCAGTTTAGCGACTTCCTTAGGCGTACCGAAACGGGCAAGGGATATTTCGTCCCTTAAGGCCGCTTTTTCCTCCTCGTCAAAGCAGGAGTTCATTTTCGTCTCTATTACGCCGCAGCTTATGGCATTGACTCTTATGCCGCTAAGTCCCAATTCCTTCGCCATAGCCTTTGTGAAGGCGTTTATTCCGCCCTTGGAGGCAGAGTAGACCGCCTCGCAGGAGGCTCCTTTGTCTCCCCACATTGATGAAATATTAATTATATTGCCGCTGTGTTTTTTGAGCATCGCTCTCACAGCGAAATGGGTGCAGTTAAATACAGACATGAGATTTACATCAATTATACGCCGCCACTGTTCTGGCATCATATCGCTGAAAAGACCTATATGGGATATTCCGGCGTTATTCACTAATACATCGGGAGCCTTCTCAAACAGTCTGCCGCATTGTGAATAGTCCGAAACATCGGCTAGCACGGCCTCGCAGCTATAGCCCTTAGCTTTAAATTCCTCAAGGGCCTCATTCAGCTCATTTTCGCTTTTTGATGCGTTCAGTATAACATGATAGCCGTTTTTGGCAAATTCCTCAGCAATGGCCTTGCCTATGCCCCTCGAGGAGCCTGTGACTACGGCAGTTTTCATAAGACTTCACCTCTCAGTCGGGCAATCTCCTGCTTATAGAGATTTTCGGTCTTGCTTATCCAGGGCGTTTCCAATATGAAAGGGCGGCCTTGGGTCTTTTCGTGGTGAACTATATAATTGATAGCCTCAAATCCAATATGATCAACGCCCTTAGGGTTTGTCTCATCGGCTCCGATGTTGGCGTGCCTGTCCTTCTTAGCACCCTTGACGTTCAAAGAACCGTTAATATGGAAAACCTTAAGCCTGTCCAGACCGATGATATTATCAAACTCATTGATAACTCCGTCAAAATCGTTGACAATATCATATCCGCTGTCATGGGTATGGCATGTATCAAAGCATACGCCCATATATTGCTTTTTGTCAACTCCGTCTATTATCCTCTTAAGCTCCTGAAAGCTTTGGCCTATCTCGCTGCCTTTTCCGGCCATCGTCTCAAGGCAGATAGTTATATCGGGTATTCCGGCATTTATAACGGAATTAAGTCCCTCGATTATTCTCTCAATACCATACTCAAGACTTTTATCGGTATACGCTCCCGGGTGCAGAATAAGATATTTTGAACCAAAGGCGTCGGCTCTCTCAAGCTCCTTAGCCAGGAATTCCTTAGCCAAGGTGTATGTGTTTTCCTTATATGAGGCCAGATTTATGATATAAGGTGCGTGAACAACTATCTCAGCAATTCCATGCTCCTCCATGAATTCCTGACCCTCGCTGATCTTTAAGTCCGACAGTGGCTTTCTGACGGTATTTTGAGGCGCTCCGGTGTATACCATAAATGTATTGGCGTTGTAAGAGTAAGCCTCTTTGGCGGCTCCAAGAAGTCCGCCGGCAATCGAAACGTGTGAACCAATAAACATATTTAATCTCCTTTATTTTAAATCGATAAAGCTTGCTTTTTTATTTCTGAATGACGCTATGGCCTTAAAGCCTGCCGCCTTTATTATATCATAGGCGTCGTCAAAATGATCGGCTATATATTCCGGACTATGGGCGTCGGAGCCTACGGTTATTATCTCTCCGCCTAGCTCCTTAAAGCGTTTAAGAATTTCAAGCTGAGGGTAGGGGCGGTCTATGCCATATCTGTAGCCGGAGGTATTTACATCTAGTCCCTTGCCCTTATTTACAAGAACCTTGAGTATCTCGTCTATAATATCTTTATAGTCGCCATAATTCACGCTTTTATCCTCATATGGGGCATATCTGTTTACATAATCCATATGTCCGTAAACATTGTAGCAGTCATGCAGCCTTGCGTTTTCCAAAACACTTTCAAAATAGGTCGTATAGGCTTCCTTTTTCGTTTTGCCCTCGAAAAATTTCCGGTCAGAAACGTCTATGCCGTCTATTACATGGGTAGAGCCTATGACAAAATCAAAGGGATTGAACTCGGTGAACATTCTGGCGTCACGTACAATATGCCTTTGAAGTCCCATCTCAACGCCGATAAGCACGTCTATTTTTTTCATATAAAGCACTTTATAGAGATTTATAGCCTTTGAATAGTCAGGATAATACAGCACAAAGGGCATATTTCTGTCCGGAAAATCAATATCCATATGGTCAGTAAACATAATTTCCTTAAGTCCAAGTGAAACAGCCCTGTCGATCATATCCACCATTTCAGCCGT